>NZ_JBDGDM010000047.1:0-34542 GCF_040908885.1 Ruminococcus sp. RTP21358st1_G6_RTP21358_211008 | reverse complement strand
GTGGCTTATTCACTGAGATATGAAAGGTTGAAAAACCTTGAATTTTCAATAAAAAACACTTGATTATATGAGGAGGTTATATTTACGTGTTATGCTTGGCAATATGTGCGGAGCAGAACAGGAATTAAAAAAATTTGAGAATGATAAGGCTTTTTATCATTTTACGAAAGCAATTATTTTTAATTTTAGGGGAAATCACAAAGACGAACTTGAAGAAGAGAAAATTGCAGAAGGGTACTGCGATGGTGATACAGATTCATTTTTGCATTTTCAGATTATTTCAAACAGAGGTGCAGGCTATGTAGGAGCGGGCGAATATAGCTTGGCAAATGATTGGTTTAAAAGGGCAATAGATTTCGGAAGAGTAAATAATGTGAAAGCTCCAGATTTGTGGCTAAATCTTTACTATAATTATGTATTTAATAAGACCAGATTAAATTTGGATATATCTATTCAAGAGTGTATCGACATGCTGGAGGAGGTCAAGCAATATATTGATATTGAAGATCCAAAACAGTATATAGGTTATCGCAATATTGTTATTCAACTTTTTAGGCAGAAAAAAGCGGACAAAATGCAGCTGAATGAAATCATAAATCAGGATTTTGAATATCTTGTAAATACGAACTTAACAGATATTGAAAGATGCGTGTTAGAGGCAACAACAGCGCGTATTGTATGTACCGGAAGATTAAATCCTGAGCCGGTTATTGAAAAAATATCAAAGGATGTAGAACTATTTTTACAGCTTCCAATGCCTGAAAGATATAGATGTTTTAAAGAAATTGATTATATGTTTAAAGATCTGAGAGGTCGAATAATAGAAAAGAATCAGAAAATAAAAGAAACTGCACACTGGTATATTGTAAATCAAGCTGTATATGATTTGGAAAAGTATAGAGCAAGTTTGCCATCAGAGGCGGTGTATGAAATTTGCTATTGCTTAAAAGAACGGGCTGGGCTTTTGGAATATAAGCCAGATCAATATCAATGGAATGAGTTTTTGAAGGATATGCGTAGTGCACAAATGCTCTATCAAGAGAATGGATTATTGGCTGATTCTGCTTTATGCGCTTTGAATATTATGGATGAAGGGTTGGCGGAGTTTAATATAGATTCTGAGTATAAACCATTGTATTTGGATACAATAAAGATTTCGTTGCAAGAAGTTGAAAAAATTTTGCCAGAGCTAATGGAGCATCCTGTTTTAAATGAGATTTATTTAAGATTATCTATGTATTGTTTTTCAATAGATGATATTGAAAGAAGCAAACACTATTATAAGAGCTTTCAGAGATTAGGCAATTTTGCAATAGATCATTTTGCACCATGGCTTAGAGGCAGATATGCAGTGTTAAGTCTTTATATGTTTGTTATAGGTTATATTGAAACTGTAGATAAGATTGCCAGAAAGGATTTGAGTGGAGAAATAACACAGATCCAGGAGTGGTTTAGGGAATTTCACAACAGGAATGGTTATTTTGAAGCTATTGTATTAGGAAGGATGTTTGGTGGAGATTATTTGCCTATATGTGTAGAAATGAAATCTGGCAAAATGTTACAAGGGAATATTGTGGAGGCTGGAGATATAGAGTCTGCCTGGCTGGTTATACCTCCATTACAAATGAAAATCAAGTGTAATGGAATGCTAGCAGGAAAAATGTTAGGGCAAGGGTTTTTGTTTTCGAAATGGGAGAATACAGAGCTGAGATATTGCAATGTTAATACAATTGTGCCAGAAGTAAGAAGTGCAATAGAACGTATTATTGAGATGATCAAGGCTGAATTACCGGATTCTCTTGTAACTAGCGCGGAATTAAATAGATTAGCTAAGAATGAGATATAGGATGTGAACTTCCAGCATAAGGGAACTTTTGAAAGTAAGCGAGTGAATAACATCTATGAGTATGGAGTATATGGGAAGACCGTGAAGCACAGGCTTTATGCGGGTGATAAAAAAGAACGGTATTTTCACCTGTACCACAGCATTTCCAAAGAAAGTGCAGAGCGTGCTGGGATTGAAAACAGGCTCAACCAGATGACATTGTACCTTAAGAAATATCAGAATAAAGTAAAAGAATTCGGGCCAGGGTTTGAGAAGTATTTTAATCTTCATTATGATGAAAAAACACAGGCATTTGTACTGCCGGAAGAGCGCTGCAGTGTAGTGGAAAGGGAACTGGATCTGGCAGGATATTTCTGTATAATCACATCGGAAAAGATGAGTGCAAAGGAAGCAATCGAGCTGTATAAGAGCCGTGATACATCAGAAAAACTTTTCCGGGGAGATAAATCCTATCTTGGAAATAAGAGCATCCGGGTGTATTCGGAAGAGTCAGCACGGGCTAAGATATTTGTTGAATTTGTGGCAATGATACTGCGATGTAAGATGTATATAAAGCTGAAAGAAGAGATGAAAAACCTGGAAAAGAAACCGAATTATATGACAGTTCCAGCAGCCTTAAAGGAACTTGAAAAGATAGAAATGGTGCGTCAACTGGATAATGTATACAGACTGGATCACGCAGTAACAGCTAATCAGAAAACAATATTAAATGCGTTTGGTCTGGATGCGAATCACATAAAAAACTATGCATCCGAGTTGAGTAAAGAATTAAAAAAGGCGGAGTAAAGAGGAGAAAAAAGATGGCAAGAACAAGAAGAACGAGCAGGGAAGCCTTGGATGAAAAGATTGAAAAAGCGGAAGCGGATGTGATCGCAGCGAAGAAAAGATATGACCATGCAACTGCAGTTTTGAAAGAGTTATTGGACAAGCGGGATGCGATAAGGAAAGATGAAATCCTGTCAGCAATTGTAAAGAGTGGACGGTCTTATGAGGAGATAATGAACTTCCTGAATGTGGAAGAAACTGAGAGAGAAATAAAGGAATAGACAAGGAATGCACCACAACTGCGGCTGTGGTGCGAGTTTTAGGCGGAATATTTCTGGAAGTTCACATAAAAGAAATGAAAAAAATAATGACTAATGACAAATTAGGCGTTATAATTTATAGTATTAAGTTTGTTAATTGTGAATCAGGTAAATATATATAGGGGATTGATGAAATGCTGGAATGTAGTTCTATGTTTGAAGCACATAGAAAGCAACCAAAACAGTTTCCGGTTCTTGGAAAACATGGAGTTGTACAGATTAGGTTTAACGGGCGATTAGATAGCGTTCAGATTAGCAAGATGTTGTCTGATATTCATTTTATTCTATCTGTATATAAAAGAGGCTGTAAGAAAATTTGCTTTGTATGTAATGGTGTTTTTGAACCTAAAGATATGTTTGTGTATGTTCTTTTCGAAACATTTATTTATACATTGAGATGCAAGTATGATTATGAGATTGAATGTGTTATTGCTAAAGCTAAAACTCACATTCATGCTCCAGGATTAAAAGATAGTCTTTTGGTCTATTTTAATAATGATAAGTTTGACAAAAGATTAATGGAAAAAAATTATTGTCGGATACATAATAGTAATCATTTTAGGCGAATAATATGTAAAGATGATATTCAAGGGGCTGCAGTTCTTTTGGGAGAGCTAAAGTTATTTTTGAGTGTATTTGATATAAGCAAAGAATATGCTTTGAGTTTAGCAAAGGTTGTTGCGGAACTTGCTGATAATGCAAGTGAGCATGCAGAATCTGATTGCCTTATAGACATTTTTGTTTCGGATCCTGTTTATAAGAAAAAAGATTGTGATGAAGATTTTTATGCGATAAGCATGGTTGTTATTGATTTTTCTGATAAACATTTAAATCATGGAATTAAAAGAAAAATTGAAGAGAGAGATTACGAAGCTTCAGAGAGATATGATCTTGTTGCTGAAGCTTTCGAAAATCATAAAGCTAGTTTTAGAACTAATCAGTATGAAGTTGATGATTTTTTCAATCTTGCATCATTTCAAGATAGAATATCAGGAAGAAAATCAGAAACTAGAACAGGAGGGACGGGACTTACAGACTTGATTAAGTCTTTAGAAGATAGAGCCGAAGCACATTGCTGTTATGTGTTGAGTGGAAATAAGGGGCTTTGGTTTGAACCACAGTATTTAAAATATAATCAAGGAAATTGGATTGGGTTTAATGATGATAATGACTTTATAACTAGTGTTCCGAACAAAGATATGATAGTTCGTTCAAATGTTGATTTTATGGGAACAGGATACAATTTTGCTCTTGTTGTAAAAAAGGAGGGAAGTGCTCAATGATCGATGTTGAGTTAGTTTTTGATAAGTTAATTACAAGTTTGGCAGGAAATCGTTTTGGACGCGAAACATATAGAAATCAGATTGCTGGAAAAATGACAGAGGAGGGGGTGTTAGCAATTTTACCGGAGTTCATTGAAGATATAGCAAGCTCGTTTTATGAAGGTATATTTGCAGAACTAAATGAGCAATACGGAACAGAGCGAGCTCATGAATTGTTATATATATATACGAAAAATGAATATATAAATAAGAAAATGACAAACATAAGGGAAACGTACGGGGTGTAAATTATGGAAACGCAAATGATTAACCAGACACCAGTAGCTGATAAAATAGCAATGGCTGCATTAATAGTTTCTGTCTTATCGTTGGTAATTTCTGTTATTGGTGTTCTAATTCAGAAAAAGCTCAATCGAGTAAATTTAGAAGCGAAGTACTTTGAGGTGGTTTTTAATACTTATATTTTAGAAAAAATACCAGAGAAGGTGGCTGCATTAAAATTTGATTCAAGGCATAAGTTAGACAAAAGTTATAAAGAACTTAATGATACATTAATGGAAATGGTACGTAAGGCAAGGTACTTCTCTTTTGTGAATCAGAAGTTCTATAAAGAATTATCAGAAAAGACTATGGAAGTGGATGAACTTTTGGTTTCGATATCTGGGAAGACAATACTTCAGGTAAAAGAACAAAATCAAAAGATAATTGAGATTGAAGATGCAGTTAGTAAAGTAATCGTATGTATTAACAAGAATTACTGTCAATAATACATTGTTTAAGGTTCAGGATAATTAAGCACAATGCCAGTTTGCTGTTATGCTAGAGAAATTGAGGTCTGACACCATGAACACACAAATATTTTCCATCTGCAGAAGTTCATATTGGACCACAGTGGGGTCAGACACGTGCGCCCAGCAAAGGGCATTTCACCTAGCAGGCGGAAATCCTGCACGAAAAGAGAATAACCACCTCATTCGTTAGTGAGTCTTGCATGACTCTGGGTAACTGGAATCATGAAGCATGAGAGGCACCGATAGGGAGGAATAAAAACGTAGGAACATCAGATAAAAGTTTACTGCAAGGTTTCTAAAATCAAAAACAGAAAAAATGGAAGAAGAATTAATCTATAAAGAATATGATATGTTGCATCGGGAAATAGAGCAGAAGATATCGTTACAAAATAATCTGCTGATTTTTATGATAACGACGACAGTGACGATAATTACTTTAGCAATAAAAAGTGATAGTCCTTTGTTATATTTGTTTCCTTTTTTTATTATTATTCCAATAACGAACAGGATTGCATACTATAGAATGGCGATGGCAAAAATATCTGCATATATGATAGTGTTTCTAGAGCCGAAATTAAATGGAATTTCATGGGAAACGCGTAATGTTCAGTTTCTAAGAAGATATAACAGTGGAAAAAGAAATGATAGAAAGATTCAATTAGACTATTATGAATGTCCGGTATTAGGTGTTATATGCTATTGGTTATATTTGTTGAACTATGAACAGTTAAACATAAATAATTTGTAAGGAGGAATAATGATATTTGGACCAGCTTTGTTGGTTTTTATGGTAATACACATGACATATAAAATAAATAGTCTCGACAGAAGTCGAGAAAAGATGATAGATGCATGGAGAAAAATAGAATCAGAAGAGAAATTAAGGAAAATGTAAGTACTCAAATGGTTCTTTCCATCATTAGTTGAATTTAGGAAAAGAAAATTGGGGTCAGACACCTGGTACTAGATTCAGGAAAAGCTAAAAATTTTTGTAAAGAGACCGTTATTATCCAGATCATCAGACACGCAAAGTGTTTAATGACATTTTGGGATTTCGGGCTTTTTGCGATAGCTATGATCAGATATTGGACGGAGATTCTTCACAGTTTCGTATTGCTGATATGTCAAGCGGAAAAGCTGTAGATGATGGATACAGAGGCGTTCATGTGTACTATCAAAAAAGCGGAAAACCTTATCCTATAGAAATTCAGTTTAATACTCTGTTTGACAGACAGCTGAATAACTGGCTTCACGATTACCTGTATGAGAAAAGTTATCCGATAGAGACAGGATGTATCATGCGTGAAAAGTATGAAAGTGGATTGATTCGGAATGAGCATGAATTTAAGGAGGTGCTGAATAATGTGTTATCTGGTAGCGAAAGATCGTGATGCGCATGGTTGTTTTGCTCTGAAAACAACTCATGGAAAGCATCTTGTAGAATTAAAAAGGGAACTGAATAAGGCAGTTGGATATAAAGGTGTACAGCTTGTAACAATCAGTAGGCCAACAGCGTATGGTGAGTATGCACCGTATCATTTTGTGGATACAGAGCAAGAGTTTCAGACACTTGTAAAAGGACTCCGTCCATAAAAATAATGTCGTAGGAATATCAAGGATCTGAAACTCGAAAGACAGATCAATATCAGATTAGCCTCCCTATTGAGCTGAGTGAAATCGGTCAGTGGTGGGGTATAGACTCGAAGAAGAAAAAGCAAATACAGATTGATATTGTCGGAACTCCTGTTGAGGGCAAAGACTATATCATCGGTTCATGCAAATACCGGAATGAGAAAATCGGTGTGGATGAACTCGATTTGATTCGGGATTATGCCTCAGTTTTTGGAAAGGGCAACAACTATCACTACTATATCTTCTCGAAAGGCGGATTCACAGATGGACTTCTTCAGGCACAAGAGCGAGGTGAAGTTCGGCTGATAACGCTGGAAGACCTTTACAAGTAAGAAATGGACAATTGATTTGTAAACGCTGTTTTTCACAAAATTATTGAGACCAAAAAGTTTTCATGATATCATTATTGGTAGAAAATAGTGATACTGTGGAAGCTTTTTTATATAGGGAGTGTGTGAGTGATGGGAATATTAGTGAATCCAGATAATTTGGCTTTTCAGGTAGCATTGAATTCCGAGATATATGTTGATAAAAGCGGACTTATTAAGTATACGAATAAAGTTTTGAATACATTGCAGGCCTATATTTGCAATAGCCGTCCGAGAAGGTTTGGAAAATCTGTTACAGCGAATATGCTTACAGCTTATTACAGCAGAGGCTGTAATTCAGAAGAAATGTTCGCCGGATTGGAAATTGGTAAAAGTGCAGATTTTAAGAAGCACTTGAACCAATATGATGTAATACATCTTGATATCCAATGGTGTATAGAGCCAGCTGGTGGACCTGAAAGGGTGGTTTCTTATATTTCGGAAAAGACGATTGCTGAGCTTGCGGAATACTATCCAGGTGTATTGAAAGAGAAGACGGAATCTTTGCCAGAAGTGTTGTCTCGTATTAATGGTGCAACTGGAAAAAAATTTATTGTCATCATTGATGAATGGGATGTCCTTATTCGTGACAAGGACGTTAATAAAAGGGTACAGGAAGAGTATATTAATTTTCTCAGGACAATGTTCAAAGGAACAGAACCAACAAAATATATTCAACTTGCATATCTTACTGGTATTCTTCCAATTAAAAAGGAAAAAACTCAGTCGGCATTAAATAATTTTGATGAGTTTACAATGCTGAGCGCAAGCAATCTGGCTCCGTATATTGGTTTTACAGAAGCTGAAGTGAAAAAGCTGTCAGAAAAATATCAGCAGGACTTTGCTGAAGTGAAGCGATGGTACGATGGCTATCTTCTGAAGGATTACCAGGTTTATAATCCCAGAGCCGTTGTCAGCGTAATGCTAAGGGGGGAATTCAGGAGTTACTGGTCAGAAACAGCATCCTATGATGTGATTGTGCCTTTGATTAACATGAACTATGAAGGGCTGAAAACAGCTGTTATTGAGATGCTTTCCGGAGCCGAAGTCAAGGTGAATGTGGCAGCTTTTCAAAATGATACGGAAGATATTAAAAGTAAAGATGATGTATTGACTTATATGATCCATTTAGGATACCTTGGTTATAATGAGATCAGGAAGACTGCTTTTGTACCAAATGAGGAGATACGGCAGGAGTTGACGACTGCTGTTGAGAGTAAAAAGTGGAATGAAATGCTGATATTGCAGCTGAATTCGGAAAATCTGCTGGATGCTACATTGGATATGGATGGTGTGGCGGTTGCAGAAGAGATTGAAAAAATCCATAACGAGCATGTGTCAGTAATTCAGTATAATAATGAGAATTCCTTGAGCAGTGTGCTTACAATTGCCTACTTAAGCGCAATGCAATACTATTTTAAGCCAATCCGTGAATTTCCTACAGGACGGGGATTTGCTGACTTTGTATTTATCCCAAAGCCAGAGTACAAAAATGATTATCCGGCATTGCTTGTGGAATTGAAGTGGAACCAGAATGCGCAGACTGCATTAACACAAATTAAGACAAAAAAGTATCCTTCTTCGATCCTGAATTACACAGGTGATATTCTTCTTGTTAGAATCAATTATGATAAAAAAAGTAAGGAACACCAGTGCTTGATTGAGAAGTACGAAAAAGATTGATTTTGCCAGAACAGTGCCGAATGAAAACAACTTAAAAGGGCAGGGGTGGATGTTCTCCACAACCTGCCCTTTCGTGAGGGGAATGTATCAGAAACCTGTAAGTCGGAATACCATTAATTCGCTTGCAGAGTCGTCGTCACGGTCCTGTGTCATAAGAACCATCACAGAACCATCCTCTGCAACTTTCATATCTTCAATCCAGGGGTATCTGGTTCCAAACATATCGTAGCAGTCTACTTCGGCGAGGAGAGTTCCGTCCTTTGACCAGAAGTAGAATTCTCGCATATTTCCATCTGCTGCAATATAGCCATTCGCTGTCTCAGCTATTCCCGTGAGACTTCCGAAATAAGCAGGATCCTCCTGCAGGTCACCGCCAAGAAGCAGCTGCTGGTTGCCATCCAGATCATAAACTGCTATTTTCGATGGGGTGTCATCTCCTGCAAGACGTCCGTATACCATAATATGATCATTGCTGATCTCAACCAGGCTGACAAATTTAAAGATACCGGTTCGTGCCGCGTCATCATTCATGGAGGTTAAGATCCAGGGCTCTGTAAGCACGCTGCCGTCCTGGAAGGTTACTTTTTCCGTATCATAGCCAAGGTAGCTGGTAATGCCCCAGGCACCGGATAGGTGTACAGACAGGTAACCACTTGTGCCGGTCTCCAATATGGTCTGCCCGTCTTTCATAACAATTCCTTTTCCACCGTTACGGGAAATATAAAGTTTTCCGTCCGTGTCTGTAAAAAGATCCATTCCCTGCTCGTCCATTGTATCAGAAGAAAGAAGATTCAGGGTGCTTCCAGTATATTCGTAAGTTTCCAGAGTATTATTCAGCTGATGATACATCCGGTCTCCAGATATTGCAAACTGGTGACGCATGATCTCAAATCCGTTCTGGGAAACACTAAATGGAATATACTCCGGAGTGACGGTATAATCTCCAACAGCTATACTCTGCGGAGCCGGTGTGAATGGAGTTCCATCCCAGGGGTAAGGTGATTCCACATTGCCAGTGTCCTCTAATTTCAGTTCCAGATTGTTAAAAACATTTCTGACAGAATCATTTTCTTCTCCGGAAATGATAACTTTGTAGGTCACACCGGATGGCTCGTGACGATAAATGTAGTAAATTCTGTCAAAATTGTCTGTGGTTCGTATATAATCCACATCACCAATGGTTGTTTTTTCAATAGTGCCGTCTGCATAGTCATGAAGATCGATATCGGAGGTCTGCAGATATTTGCGGAAAGAGTAGCTTGATTCTTCATTTGCTTTAATGGTGAAATCATTTTGTGAACTGTCCTTGTCATCACCTTCAAATACGCTGACGGAGCAGGTGTATTCATAATCGCTGATATCATTCGGATCATAGCTCCAGTCATCTGGAAGGTTAAGTTTGAACAGGGTTACGTCAATGGTGTTGTCACTTTCTCCGTGAACGGTGAGAGCGCTACTGGCAGTCAGAAGCACAAGTCCGGTCACAAGAGGTAGTATTTTCCATAATTTTTTTCTCATATTTAGCACCTCTTTTCTATGTGGAATGTTTTGTATTTTTATTTTCCCAGATTTTGGAGACGTTGTCACTGACACAAATGACAGGTAATCCGTAAGGAAAGCGTTATTGCTGGAAAAAATGCGGATATCCGGAAGCAGCAAATGGGAATAAAAGTAATTTGTCCGGCATAGGCTATTGAAAAAAGGATATTTGGAATGATATCAATTGGCCTGTGTATGATCGTAAAAAATGAGGAGGCGGTACTTCGCAGAATCCTCACGCCGATGAGCAAGCTTGTGGACAAAATCTATATTTGCGATACCGGATCGGTGGATAAAACGAAGGAGATTGCCAGGGAGTTTACCGATGAGGTTTATGATTTTTTATGGAAAGATGATTTTTCTGCTGCCCGCAATTTTATTACGGAAAAAGCAGATACGGATTATTGGATGTGGCTGGATGCAGATGATGTCATTACGCCGGAAAATCAGGAGAAGCTGCTCAGGTTGAAAGAGAGCATGGATTCAGATACGGATGTGGTTATGATGGATTATGCAGTGGGATTTGATGAATGGGAGCATGTTACGTTTTCTTATTACAGAGAGCGTATTATGAAGACTTCCCGGAATTTCAGATGGCAGGGGCGCGTCCACGAAACGGTTGTTCCTGCGGGGAATATTTTATATTCGGATGTGGTGATTGAGCATCGAAAAATAAAGGCTGGAGAGTCTTTTCGCAATCTGCATATATATGAGCAGATGATTGATTCCGGTGAAAAAATGGAACCGAGACATTTCTTTTATTATGGGCGGGAGCTTTTTTATCATAAGCAATATGAGTATGCAATTTTAATTTTAAAAAAATTTCTGGAAGAACCAGATGGCTGGATAGAGGATAAACTGAACAGCTGTCTGGTTCTTTCCTGCTGTTATCAGGCAATGGGAGAGAATGCAGCTGCTTTTGATATACTTTTTTACAGCTTTACGATGGATGTTCCGAGAGCGGAGATCTGTTGTGAGATAGGAAGATTGTTTATGGAAAAAAGGGAGTACGTGACGGCAGCATACTGGTACCAGCAGGCTCTTCTTGCGCCACGGAAAAAGAAAAACGGCGGTTTTTATATTGCAGACAGTCATGATTTTATACCTGCGATACAGATGTGTGTATGTCTGGATAAAGCGGGAAGGCACAGGGAGGCGTTTGAATTTCATAAAAAGGCAAGAGTATTGAAGCCTCTGCATCAGGCAGTTATTGGAAATGAGAAGTATTTCAGGGATGTTTGGGATATGGAGTGAGAGGGAAAATTCACCTGTATTGTTAGTATTTCATATATTGATAGTGAATATCTAAGCTGTTATGGGAGAATGTGTATGTTTTTTGATCGTCATAATCAGAAAAATTCTTCTGAAAAGGAAGCTTCTGGTGATATCACCTGTACATCCTGTTTTGGAAACAATAATCGCTGCGGCTGCGATTGCGGTTGTCCGGGACAGGGAGCCACAGGACCTCGTGGTGCAACCGGTCCTATGGGACCTGTTGGTCCAAGAGGATGTCCCGGTGTGACTGGTCCTATGGGACCAAGAGGATGCCAGGGAGCAGTAGGCCCTGCAGGTCCTATGGGTCCGCAAGGAGAACCTGGCATGCCAGGAGTTATGGGTCCTGCCGGAGAAGCAGGCCCCACCGGAGCGACCGGCCCAACCGGCCCAACCGGCCCCGCCGGAGCAACAGGCCCAACCGGCCTAGCCGGAGCGACCGGTCCAGCCGGTCCCGCTGGAGCGACCGGCCCAACAGGCCCCGCCGGAGCGACCGGCCCAACCGGCCCAACCGGTCCCGCCGGAGCAACAGGCCCAACAGGCCCCGCCGGAGCGACAGGCCCAACCGGTCCTGTCGGAGCAGACGGCCCGATTGGTCCTACCGGCCCAGCGCCAACTCCGGCAGCGGCAGTAGCAGATGCTACTAGTACAGAGGATGCTGTGACACAGCTAAATACACTTCTGGCAAATCTTCGTGCTGCCGGAATTCTGCAATCCTAGCGCATGTTTGAAAAAGGCTTTCTGCAAGATGTGCGTTATAATTTGTGGGAGATTTCGCCCAGATGAGGGCGCAGTAGCGGCTACGGCAACCGAATTCGGGTGAAATATACCGCAATGAGGGAAAGGGCTGGAAATGGAGCAATCCATTTCCGGTCCTTTCTCTATGCACCCTGCAGCACATATTCCTTACGGAAAAATAAGAGTATGACTTTGAAGATTATCGCCGAAACCATTCGTGACAGGAGAGAAACAGAAAATCATAATCAGCCTGACAAAAGATTAGAAGTACTGTTGCCCACAAAATTATTGAGACTCTAAAGCTTTCATGGTATCATTGTAAAACAGGAAATAGTGATACTGTGAATTACCGAGGACAGGCTTTTTCTGAAAAGAAAGTTGTCAGATGGAAGCTTATTAAACAAAAAGGATGTGAGACCTTTGAAAATAAATTATGAAACTGTCCACTTTAATTATGCAGACAGAATAGGCAATCTGACCGCGGAAGCAGTCGGCGTAGTAAAGGGGGAGAAGCATTTTCCGGTTTACAGTGGAAATCAGATTTTTAAGCCGCTGAGTAAATCCAAGCCATTTTCTACGCCTTTGTTCGCTTATGCGGAAGTGTTCTGGTCGAATGTGATAAATGAATATTTTGTATCGGCGCCTTTATATCAGCTGGCTTTTTGCCATGGTTATGAAGAAGAGACACAGAAATACTATGATTATGGGACTGTGGTTCCAAGGATTTATAATAAAGATGAGCAGCTTTTGAATCTTCTGGAATTCTTTCGGAAGTATCCGGATAAAAAGGTAGATATAGACCAGTATGAGAATTACTGTATGATGTTTTATGACTATACGGATATTATGGAGGCTTCCTATTTCCAGAATCATAAAGACATGGCAGAACAGCTTGCCATGCAGATCCTGGTTTCTGTGCTGAAAGGCGATCAGAATTATCACTATGAGAATATTGCATTCGTTTGTAATAAAAAAGGAGAAATTCTGAGGCTGGCGCCGATGATTGACCATGAATTCTCCACTTACTTTATGTTTCCGGACAATTCTGTGCAGCATATGTACTGGTATAGTGAGTTGATCCGTTCCATGGAAGGACATGAAGTTCAGGATTATGAATATGACTGTCTGAAGAATCCAAAAGAACGGCAGATGATGGAAAAAAGTGCAGTATGTCTGCATAAGAATCTTGTGTATATAAAAGAGCATTACCCGGAAGTTACCGGGAAGTTTTTAGAGAAACTGAATTGCCTGAAGCATGATCTGGAAGAGAATCCATCTCCATTTTATCTGCAGGAAAATATTGAATATCCGGGAACTGCCAATTCTTATGCTTATATGTCCGGGAAAGCCAGATACAAGGATCATGATGAGGAAAAGGCAAAGCTTCTGGAAGAGAAATATAGTTCCAGGGAAAAGAAAATAGATTTCCATGTATTGAGTGTTCAGAGTGTGCAGGAAATCAAAGGAATTATAAGGCTGTTGAAAGTAATGCTGGAGAAAGAGAACGGCAATTGGGATAAAGTAAAGGAACAAAATGATGAGTACAAAGCCGAAACTGGATTTACAGATAGAAAAATAAAAGCATATGACAAGTTGGAATTGACAGATGAGCAGCAGATAGTTCTTGATGCTCTTAGACAGAACTGTGTGGAAGAGACTCTTTGGTCAGCAATTGCAGCCTTCCAAAACTACCCATTTCGCACAGCCTCTGGTCTCCCATACCAGTACAAGCTGAAAATCGGCAAAGACGGAACCTACAACAAAGAGCTTCTCATCGACCGCCGGGAAAACAGCAAAACCTTATCCTGGAGCAGCATAAAAATGGCATTCCAAAATTGCCGGCAGATATCCGGCATCGTGAAACGCCCCAAGGCATTAGGGGATATTAGAGGGATTTCTTATATTTACCCATTGTTCTGGAAATTTGGACTGATCGAAGTGCCTGAAGAGACTGCGAAGAAGATGAGCGGGGAATGTGATACCGCAGAAGAACGGTGATTTTTCAAACTCGCTCTAAAAATAATTGAAGTAAAAATGAAAAAATACTTGAAGTTTGGAGAAAGTAGGAAAGAAAAAGCTCTGACAAATGATGATTTTTTTAATAATCATTTGCCAGAGCTTTATATTACGTAGCAACAAAATCTATGCCTGCTTATCCCTACAGCTTCTTCCCTTGCTCGAATTTCGGCTCGCAGGTCAGCTCCACGCCCAGTTTACGGAAGGAAAGGACATCCACAGAAGACAGCATAACAGAAGTATGTGCCTGGCAGCCTTTCAGCTTCGGAAACTGCTCCAGGGCAAGACGTGCTTCTGGATTCGTAGCAGCACTGATGGAAAGGGCGATCATGGTCTCATCCATATGAAGACGAGGATTCTTACTTCCAAGATAATCTGTCTTCAGCTCCTGAATAGGGTGAATGGCATCCGGAGAGATCACATGCTTCTGATGATCGATTCCGGCAAGCTCCTTCAACACATTCAGAAGAAGGGCGGAGGAAGCACCAAGCAGATCAGAGGTCTTACCTGTGATAATCCTTCCGTCTTCCAGCTCCATGGCAGCAGCCGGAGCACCAGTTTCTTTCTCTCTTTCCAGGGCAGCAGGAACAACCTTGCGGTCCTCCAGTGTGGCATGTGCCTGCTTCAGAAGAAGCTCGATCTTGTAAACCTCCTCCTCTGTGCCGGTACCGGACATAAGCGCATCCATACTCTTGTAATATCTGCGGATGATCTCCTGACGGGAAGCCTCCTGGCAAACCTCATCATCCACAATACAGTTTCCTGCCATATTAACGCCCATATCTGTAGGAGATTTGTATGGGCACTCGCCCATGATTTTCTCAAACATAGCCTGTACAACAGGGAAAATCTCCACGTCACGGTTATAGTTGACAGTAGTCTGGCCATAAGCTTCCAGATGGAATGGGTCAATCATGTTGACATCATTCAGATCGGCGGTAGCAGCCTCATAAGCCAGGTTTACCGGGTGCTTCAGCGGGATATTCCAGATCGGGAAAGTCTCGAACTTGGCATAGCCTGCGCTGATTCCTCTCTTGTATTCATGATAAAGCTGGGAAAGACAGGTAGCCATTTTTCCGCTTCCTGGTCCAGGCGCTGTGATAACAACCAGCGGGCGGGTGGTTTCGATATAGTCATTCTTGCCGTATCCCTCGTCACTTACGATCAGGGAAGTATTGCTTGGATAACCCGGGATATTATAAAGGACATAAACCTTGATTCCAAGCTTCTCCAGACGCTTCTTGAACGCATCAGCACTGTTCTGTCCGGAGTAACGTGTGATGCAGACACTTCCTACATAAAGTCCTCTGCTTGTAAACTCGTTCATCAGACGGAGTACGTCCTCATCATATGTGATGCCAAGGTCGCCGCGGACCTTATTCTTCTCAATATCAGGCGCACCGATTACGATTACGATCTCTGCCTGGTCGGAAAGCTGCATCAGCATGCGCAGCTTGCTGTCCGGCTCAAATCCTGGAAGAACACGGGAAGCGTGGTAGTCATCAAATAACTTGCCTCCAAATTCCAGATAAAGTTTGTTGTCAAATTTGCTGATTCTCTCACGAATGTGCTCGGACTGCATTTTCAGATATTTGTCATTATCGAACCCAATTTTTTTCATTCTGTCTTTCCTCCCTCTTTCTCTGGGCTGTTCTTTACTATGTTCACAAAACACCTTGCGGAATATTTGCGGCACATAGTAATCTTTTAGTTCCTCATCCATTATGTTATTTCTTACTGTAAAGTTACAGGTAAAAAGGATACAGCAGATGCGTTCTGCACCTGCCTCAAAAATATGTTCCTGGACTGTATTAGAAAAATCATTCCTGCAAATTGTGCGTACATCCTGCAGAAAGTCTTTTTCAATCACGCTCTAGTATACTACAGTTCGCGCCGTAAAAAAAGTATCTATTTATTTTTCTGATGTGAATTTTTTTGACTTTTTTTCAAAAAAATTCAGAGGGTTTTCACAATATCCAGGTTGATTTATCTGCGTTTTATCTTTATAATAGAAAAGATAGTAAGGAGGAAAGAAATGGATAATAATCTGGATAACAATCAAGGCGGACGACGTCCTGATAAAGGGGATCCAAGAAGAGATCAGGATCCCAACCGCAATAAGAAAAATCATCAGTCCATTCTGGCTTTTCTGATATGTCTTTTGGTTACTTTGGTGTGTTTCAGCCTGTTTACCAATATGCTGCAGGATAATTCCAGTGAGATTACGTATGATAAGTTTATTGATATGGTGAATAACGATGAAGTGAAATCCGTTACACTTCAGTCTGATAACCTGACCATCGTGCCGAAGAAGCAGGTGAACCCTTATCAGGAGATCAGTTATTACACCAATCTGACAGAAGATGAGACTGCCCTTACCAAACGTCTGGAAGGAACCGGTATTATTTTTAAATCTGAGCCGCCGGATGCTTTCGGAGAATTTATGGCAATGATGCTTAGCGTACTTTTACCGTCTGTGCTTCTGTTTGTGCTTCTTATGTTCTTCATGCGCCGCATGAACAAAGGCGGCGGTGGTATGATGGGCGTTGGGAAAAGCCGCGCCAAGGCGTATGTACAGAAAGAGACCGGAATCACATTTAAGGATGTTGCAGGACAGGATGAAGCCAAGGAATCCTTGCAGGAGGTTGTGGAATTTCTTCACAATCCAGGCAAATACGTGGAAATTGGCGCCAAACTGCCGAAGGGCGCCCTGCTTGTAGGACCTCCGGGTACAGGTAAAACCCTTCTTGCCAAGGCAGTTGCAGGGGAGGCACATGTACCGTTCTTTTCCCTTTCTGGATCAGAATTTGTGGAGATGTTCGTTGGCGTAGGTGCTTCCCGTGTCCGTGACCTTTTTGAGGAAGCCAAGAAGAATGCACCGTGTATCGTATTTATTGATGAGATTGATGCCATTGGAAAGAGCCGTGATTCCCATTACGGCGGAGGCAATGACGAGCGAGAGCAGACTTTGAACCAGCTGCTTGCTGAGATGGATGGTTTTGATACTTCCAAGGGACTTCTGATCCTGGCAGCTACCAACCGTCCGGAGGTACTGGATCCGGCACTCCTTCGTCCGGGACGTTTTGACCGCCGTGTTATCGTTGACCGTCCGGACCTGAAAGGACGTATTGATATCCTGAAGGTTCATGCGAAGAACGTAAGGCTTGACGATACCGTTGATTTCGAGGCAATTGCCCTTGCCACGTCCGGTGCCGTTGGTTCTGATCTTGCAAATATGGTCAATGAGGCCGCCATCCTGGCTGTTAAGAATGGCCGTCACGCAGTTTCCCAGAAGGATCTTCTGGAGTCTGTTGAGGTGGTTCTTGTTGGAAAAGAGAAGAAAGACCGTATTTTAAGTGCCCAGGAGCGCCGTATCGTATCCTATCATGAGGTAGGACATGCACTGGTAAGTGCCCTTCAGAAGGACTCCGAGCCGGTACAGAAGATCACCATTGTGCCTCGTACTATGGGCGCACTTGGTTACGTTATGCAGGTTCCGGAAGAAGAGAAATATCTGAATACCCAGAAAGAACTGGAAGCTATGCTGGTCGGATATCTTGGCGGACGTGCTGCTGAAGAGATCGTTTTTGACAGCGTGACAACTGGTGCTTCCAATGATATTGAGCAGGCCACCAAGGTCGCCCGTGCTATGATCACCCAGTATGGTATGTCCAAGAAGTTTGGTCTGATGGGTCTTGCAACTCAGGAAAATCAGTATCTGAATGGTCGTGCAGTGCTTAATTGCGGTGACAATACAGCTACCGAAGTTGACCATGAGGTTATGGAGCTGCTTCGTGTTTCTTATGAGGAGGCGAAGCGCCTGATCAGCAGCCACAGAAAGGCTTTGGACAAGATCGCTGCTTATCTGATCCGCAAGGAGACCATTACCGGTAGGGAATTTATGATCATTTTCCGCGCAGTGGAGAAGGGAATGGAAGTTTCAGATGTGTTGGATGCAGAAGGACTGAAGGCGCTGGATGAGGCTGTGAAAGCAGAGGATAAGACGGATGAGGCAAATGTGGACACAGAGACAGCGGAATCCACAGTTCAGGCTCCAGCTGAAATGCCGGCTGAAAGTTCCGGGGACTCAGAAGACCACTGAATTTAAGGAAAATTAATCTAAGAGGAATTAATCTAAGAGGAATCTGCTATTGCCGTTCCTGCAATTGGACGATACAGATAATATAGGATAAAACATCAGAACCGGGAGACATGTTTTCCCGGTTCTTTTCAACAAAGGAGAGTTTTTATGTTCCTGATTGAAGAAGAGTTAAAAAAGCTGCCCGGTAAGCCTGGCGTTTACATTATGCATGGGGAAAACGATGAGATCATTTATGTGGGAAAGGCTGTCAGTCTGAAGAACCGTGTCCGCCAGTATTTCCAGAGCAGCCGCAATAAAGGCGCAAAGATTGAGCAGATGGTCACTCACATTACCAGATTTGAGTATATTGTCACCGATTCTGAATTGGAGGCGCTGGTACTGGAGTGCAACCTGATCAAGGAGCATCGCCCGAAATACAACACCATGTTGAAGGATGATAAGACATATCCATTCATTAAAGTAACGGTAAACGAGCCCTATCCCAGAGTCCTTTTTTCCCGCACCATGAAAAAGGACAAGGCGAAATATTTCGGCCCCTATACCAGCTCCACAGCTGTGAAAGACGTGATCGAGCTGGTCCGCAAGATTTATATGGTACGCTCCTGCAACCGTAATCTGCCCCGTGACTGCGGCAAAGACCGTCCATGTCTGTATTATCATATGAAGCAGTGCACGGCTCCCTGCCAGGGAAATGTAAGTGAGGAAGCGTATAAGCAGAACATTGGACAGGTACTTCATTTTCTCAATGGAAATTTCCAGGAGACCATCGATCAGCTGACGGAGAAAATGATGGCAGCTTCAGAGGATATGCGTTTTGAGGATGCTGCAGGATATCGTGATTTAATTAACAGTATCAGACGGATCGGAGAACGACAGAAGATTACTACCTATGGGGAAGAGGACAGGGATATTATTGCAGTTGCCATGGATGAAAGTGAAGATCTCCGGGAGCAGGATGCAGTTGTGCAGGTGTTTTTTATGCGTGGCGGCAGGCTGATCGGCAGAGATCACTTTTTTCTCCGTGTGGCAAGAGGCGATACCAAAGCACAGGTTTTGTCAAGCTTTCTGAAGCAGTTTTATGCAGGAACGCCTTTTATTCCGGCGGAAATCATGATGCAGACAGAGATAGAAGATGGGGAAATTATTGAAGACTGGTTGTCTGCAAGGCGTAAACAGCGGGTTCACATCCGTGTACCGAAAAAGGGAACAAAGGAGAAACTGGTGGAGCTTGCCAAGGAAAACGCCTGGATGGTTCTTTCCAAAGACAGAGAACGGATCAAGCGCGAAGAAGGGCGTACGATCGGGGCTGTGAAGGAGATTGAGGACTGGCTGGGGCTTAAGGATATTGTGCGTATGGAGGCTTACGATATTTCCAATATCAGTGGATTTGAGTCCGTTGGCTCCATGGTAGTTTACGAAAAGGGCAAGCCGAAGCGCAGCGATTACCGCAAATTCAAGATCAAATGGGTGCAGGGACCAAATGATTATGCCAGCATGGAAGAGGTGCTTACAAGGCGCTTTACCCATGAATCCAAGGGTGAATACGACAGCTTTTCCATTCTTCCGGATCTGATCCTTATGGATGGCGGACGTGGCCAGGTAAACATTGCACGGAAGGTTCTTGGAGAGCTTGGAATTGATATTCCGGTATGTGGTATGGTAAAGGATGACAACCACCGTACCAGAGGGGTGTATTTCAATAATGTTGAAATTCCCATTGATACTTCAGGTGAGGGTTTCCATCTGGTAACCAGGATCCAGGATGAGGCTCACCGTTTTGCCATTGAGTATCACCGCTCCCTTAGAAGCAAAGAACAGGTACATTCCGTTCTGGATGATATTCCGGGAATTGGCGAGACCAGGCGAAAGGCTCTTATGAGAAGATTCCGGTCTATTGAGAATATCCGGGATGCTTCTGTGGAAGAATTAAGTCAAACAGAGTCTATGAATGTGCAGAGCGCGGAGGCTGTCTATCAGTTTTTTCATAGAGCGCCAAATCATACGAAAGCATGATTTCTGTGCATCGCGAAGCGTGTTACTGTGAATGGAGCGAACAGTAACAGTTTTAACAAGATTCGACATTGAAGTTACAGAAAAAATTGTGTATAATACAGATAAGTGTGGATTTTGGGCAATGTATATAATTTCTATGTGCAGTGCAAAGAAACCTGCACAAACTGCATAACAGTTTTCACCTATTACGAGGAATCTTGTAACTGCAGGGAACTGCTTATGCGGGAAGGACTTCATTAGAGAAAAAGGAGATAAAAGCATGAAGGGTGTACAGCTTACCAAGCTGGCGCAGGAACTGAATCTGACCAACCTGACGCCTGATATTGACCTTACAGAGATTTATGTGAAGACAGCAGAAATAAATCGTCCGGCTTTGCAGCTTACAGGATATCTGGAGCATTTTGCAAACGAGCGTGTTCAGATCATCGGATATGTAGAGTATACTTATCTGATGCAGTTAAGCGATGAGGAGCGCACATTCAAGTACGAGCGTTTTATCTCCAGCAAGATCCCATGTGTCATCTTCAGCACTATGACAAGACCGTCACAGGATATGATTGATCTTGCATACAAATATAATGTACCTACATTTGTGACAGAGAGAACTACATCCAGTCTGATGGCAGAGATCATCCGTTGGCTTGGCGTCCAGCTGGCTCCCTGTATTTCCATTCACGGCGTGCTTGTGGATGTTTATGGTGAGGGTGTCCTGATCACAGGAGAGAGCGGTATTGGCAAGAGCGAGGCGGCTCTTGAGCTGATCAAGCGTGGTCACCGTCTTGTCAGTGATGACGTTGTTGAACTTCGCAAGGTGAGTGATGTTACTTTAGTTGGTTCTGCACCGGATATCACACGTCACTTTATTGAGCTTCGTGGTATTGGTATTATTGATGTGAAGACCCTGTTTGGTGTTGAGAGTGTTAAGGATACCCAGTCTGTCGATCTTGTTATCAAGCTGGAAGAGTGGGACCGCGACAAGGAGTACGACCGTCTGGGACTTCATGAGGAGTATACGGAGTATCTTGGAAACAAGATCGTATGCCATTCCCTTCCGATTCGTCCAGGACGTAATCTGGCTGTTATCGTTGAGTCTGCAGCCGTTAACCACAGACAGAAGAAGATGGGATACAATGCAGCTGAGGAGCTGTACAAGCGTGTTCAGGCGAATATTGCCAAAAAAAGAGAAGAATAAAAGTCAGAGTGTGCAGATTGCGGGAATACTTTTTTAATAGGCTTTAAGGCACAGTAATGCATAGAACGGTAATGCATAGAACGGTAATGCATAGAACAGTAATGCATAGAATAGTAATTCATAGATCAGAAAGGATGGAAATTTACAATGGGTATGTATTGTTTTGGTATTGATGTAGGAGGAACTTCTGTAAAATGCGGTCTGTTTCTTACGAATGGAACTTTGGTTGAGCAGTGGGAGATTCCTACAAGACTGGAGAATAACGGTTCTTCAATCCTGCCGGATGTTGCAGATGCAATCAAGACGAAGTTGGATGAGAGAGGAATCACAAAGGATAATGTAGACGGTGTTGGTATCGGCATTCCAGGACCTGTTAATGAGAATGGTGAAGTTCCTATGGCAGTTAACCTGCACTGGGGCTTTAAGGCCGTAGCAAGCGAATTAAGCGCACTTACAGGTCTTCCGGCAAAGGCAGCCAATGATGCCAATATCGCAGCTCTTGGAGAGGCATGGAAGGGTGCTGCAGAGGGTTCCAAGAACGTGATCCTGGTAACACTTGGAACTGGTGTTGGCGGCGGTATCATCATCGACAGCAAGATCATCGCAGGTTATCACGGTGCCGGTGGAGAGATTGGACATGCATGTGTCAATCACAATGAAGTTCGCCCATGTAACTGCGGTAATCACGGATGTCTGGAGCAGTATGCATCTGCAACCGGAATTGTACGTGTGGCAAATGACATTCTGGAGGAGAGCCAGGAGGACAGCAAGATGCGTCATGTAGAGAAGCTTTCTGCTAAGAATGTTCTTGACTTCTACAAGGAGGGTGACGCTCTGGCTGTTAAGACTATGGAGAAGGTTGGCGATATTCTGGGAAGCACACTTGCCGTGTTTGCATGTGTAACAGATCCAGAGGCAATTGTAATTGGCGGCGGTGTATCCAAAGCAGGCAAACCTCTTACAGACTGTATCCAGAAGTACTATCAGAAATATGCATTCCCATCCTGCAAGAGTACTCCGATCATTCTTGCAAGCCTTGGAAATGATGCCGGTATCTATGGCGCAGCCCGCATGGTGATCAAAGACTGATTTCAGATCATCCGGAGAATTTCATAATACATAAAATCACGAAACGCCTTGTGCAGAAGATTGCTGAATCTCAGCAGACTCTGCGCAAGGCGTTTCTTTGTATATATAGTTCATCGCTTCCGGCACTGAACAGCTATTATTTTGGCAGAAAAAAACTGCAGCTTTCTGGAAACGAAAACTGCAGTTTTAATTGTTTATAACTGACTGTTAGCTGAAAGCTTTTTAGTAATAATAAATATCATCATTACCAGAATCTCCGCCGCTTTCATCTGGATACTGGATATCACCGCCGCCGGTACCGTCACCGCCAGTACCGTCACCGCCAGTACCATCGCCGCCAGTGCCGTCACCGCCACTGCCATCTGTATTGTCTGTGCCGTCCGGATTTTCCGGATCTGGAGTTGGAGTGGCATTTTCATCGTAGATTTCCATATCTTCATCCTGACTCTCGTCATATTCGTAGAAATGCTGGTCACAGTACTCTGTAGGCATGGTTCCTACATCAAAGTACTCTTCTGTAACCGGGCAGCCAACTCTTGGAAGAAGTCCTGTATCAGCACAGATACTGATCTGCTCAATACCATCCGGAACTTCGAAATCTTTGTATTCCATTCCCTGATGGATCCGGTTCATGACCTTACGCCATAATGTCTTGTGGAAATTACGTGCATCACCTTCCGGTATCTTCTGGTTGCCGTCGTAGCCGGACCATACTGCGCATGTGTAATATGGTGTATATCCTACGAACCAGAGGTCATTGTATGCATCTGTAGTACCTGTCTTACCTGCAACTGCCATATTATCAAGCTGGCAGGCTGTACCGGTACCATTCTGAACTACATCCTCAAGGGCGCTTGTAAGAAGATAAGCTGTTGTTTCCTTAATGACGGAGCGTCCTACAGAGTTGTTCTCAATCAGTACGTTTCCGTTGTGATCAAGAATCTTGGTGTAGTAAACCGGTTTGATATAATTACCGCCGTTCGCAATGGCTGCGTATGCGGCACAAAGCTCTACGTTCTTAACACCGTAGGTCAGACCGCCAAGTGCTGTAGGCAGGTTGGCATCTGTGTAAACATTGCCATTGGCATCGGTATCCGCTTCTGTACCATGCGCCAGTGTAGTAAATCCAAAGTTGTCCAGATATTTCAGACCAAGCTCAGGGGTTACATCCTCAAAACACTGAACTGCAACGGTATTGACAGAATTACGGATCGCTGTACGGATCGTAGTGGTACCATTAAAGCTGCCGCTTGCATTATTGACCGGTGCGCCGTTGTCGTAGGTGATTGGCTGGTCTTCGTAAGTGGTAGCCAGCGTCATGCCCTTCTCATTAAGGGCCGCAGCATAGGTGGATACGATCTTAAATGTAGAACCTGGCTGACGGGTACTGTCTGTAGCACGGTTCAGGGTAAGGCTGGCAGTCTTGGTTCCACGTCCGCCAATGATCGCCTTCACATATCCGGTATGCTGGTCGATGATCGTCATTGCTGACTGAGGCTGGGGGGCAAAGCTTACACGCTCTGCAACAACCGTGCTTCCGTCTGCAAGAATATTCGCTTTATAACGGTCTACATAAGTCTGTCCCTCGTCCTGGGAATCAAACAAAAGATCAAAAGACGGATCCTCATTCTGGAAGTAAAGCTTCATCATTTCCTTGCTGTAGTTTACTTCCTGTCCATCCGGCTGCTTCACGGTAAGGGCATAATCAAGTGCGTACTGTACGTAATCCGGATAGTTGGATGGATCGGAATATTCCTCATCCACAATGTTCTGGATGTCCGGATCCTGGGTAGTCATGATCTTCAGGCCACCGCTATACAGAAGGTTCTGTGCCTGCGTCTTGGTGTATCCCTTGATATTCATCAGATCATTGATAACCTGCTTGGTAAGCTCGTCCTCAAAGTAAGAGTATGTCTTGCTGGAAGACTGTGTATTAGAAGCCTGCGCCTCCTGAATGCGGGTGTAGACATCATCATTAATAGCATCGTCATACTGCTCCTGAGTGATGTAACCCTGATCCAGCATATGGTCAAGAACCTCTTTACGTCTCTTTGCGTTTTCCTTGGGATTCTCGATTGGGTTGTATTTGGTAGGAGCCTGGGTGATACCTGCCAGAGTTGCACACTCGGAAAGATTCAGATCCCACACATCTTTATTAAAATACTGACGGGCAGCAGCCTGTACACCGTATGCACCTGCACCAAGGTTGATGGTATTCAGGTAATTCTCAAGGATCACGTTCTTGTCGCCGATCTTTTTCTCAATCTCAACGGCGAGAAACTGCTCCTGAAGCTTACGTGTAAATCGCTCCACCTGTGTAGATTCGTTGGTCCAGTTGGTGAAAACGTTGTTCTTCAGAAGCTGCTGGGTAATGGTACTTGCACCCTCGGAAAAGCTTCCGGTAGTAAGTGCTTTCACACCAGCACGAAGAATACCTCTTACATCAATTCCATTATGCTCATAAAAACGCTCATCCTCGATAGCCACTACTGCATGCTGCAGATCCTCCGGAATCTGGTCAATGGAAACCGGAAGTCGGTTGGCATTAGGTGCTGCCAGTTTACGAATCTGATTACCATTGCAGTCATAGAGGAAAGTGGCATAACCAAGAGGCATGATATCCACTTCATTTACGTCCGGCGTATTTGCAAGTATTCCACGAATGGAACCGATTCCAAGACTGGACACTGCAACGCACAGGGCGATCAGGCCGATGAAAAGGACTCTGATAAACGAAACATGTGCCCTTTTTCCCATCATGGACGAGCGGGAAATAAGAGAATTCCGTTTCTTAGAGGCCGATTTTTTTCCGTAGTTCATGATAAACCTCCTTTATAATCCGTTCTATTATATCAAATCCAGGTTCGTAAATAAACCCTAAAATCGAATATTTCTGTGAACTTTGTTCACAAAAACACCTCGCAGAATGGTACCAGTGAATAGTAAGGTGAACAGCATCCTTTTACAAGACTGGAAAGAAAAGCCAATTCATGTTACACTATAGCAAATGAGGAAGAACAAGCTGTTATCTTTATTTTATTATGAGTTTTTGGAGGTTTCCGTATGCTGGAAAATTATAAGACCATCTATGCAGGAGGCGAGGGGGAGATTACGGAGAAGAAATCCCGGTTTATTGCGACGGTGCGCCTGGTGGAAAAAGAGGAGGACGCTCTTGCTTTCATAGAGGAAATGAAGAAGAAATACTGGGATGCCAGACATAATTGCTATGCTTATTCTATTGGAGAACATCGGGAGTTTACAAGGTGCAGCGATGACGGGGAGCCGTCAGGAACTGCAGGACGGCCTATGCTGGATGTGATCCTGGGGGAAGATATTTATAATGTGGCGGTAGTTGTGACCAGATACTTTGGAGGCGTGCTCCTTGGTACCGGCGGACTTGTGCGAGCCTATTCCGGTGCGGTGCAGGCTGGCCTGGGGGAGAGTACGGTGATAGAGAAGCACCATGGGATTTCACTGGCGCTGACTGCGGATTACACAGCTATCGGCAAGCTGCAGTATATTGCAGCAGAGAATCAGCTTCCGGTCCTTGACACGGAGTACACAGACAAGGTGATCATGCATCTTCTTGTGCCAAATGACCAGGTTGGACGAATCCAGAAGGTGATCACAGAAGCAACCAGCGGACGTATAAAGATGGAGAAAGAGAAGGAGCTTTATTTCGCAGATGTGGAAGGCGAAATAAAGGTGTTTGACCATTAAAAGAGAACAAAAACCCCTGCATCTGTGAAAATAAATATTCCACAGATGCAGGGGATAAAATTCTTTTGAAAGCTTTTTAAACATGCTCTGGATCAGTCTGCCTGCAGAGCATGAATGATCAGCACTTCTCTGGCTCTGGATAATCTACGCCGAAGGTGTCAACTGTCATGGATTTGATCTTCTGCTCATCAAGTGGTCTGTCGCTGTAGTCAGTGTCAGTCTCAGCAATCTGGTTTACCACATCCATGCCCTCGGTCACTTTACCAAAAGCAGCGTAAGCACCATCAAGGTGTGGAGCATTTTTGTGCATGATAAAGAACTGGCTTCCTGCTGAATCCGGATGCATGGCTCTTGCCATGGAAAGAACGCCCTCGGTATGTCTTAACTCGTTCTTCACACCGTTCTGAGCAAATTCACCCTTGATGCTGTATCCAGGACCGCCCATTCCGGTTCCGTCCGGGCAGCCGCCCTGGATCATGAAGCCGTTGATAACACGGTGGAAAATAAGTCCGTCATAAAATCCCTTTTTAACAAGGCTGATAAAGTTATTTACAGTATTTGGTGCAATCTCCGGATATAACTCTGCTTTGATCACATCTCCGTTATCCATAGTAATGGTAACAACTGGATTTGCCATAGTTTGATCTCCTTTTTCAAAAAGTATTGTATTTCGTTATTCGTTCTATTATAATATGCAAAGAGCAATTCTGCAAGTAAAAAGGAGTTGTAAAGTTATGATAAAAGAAACATTCAGCCCAGAAGAGACTTTCGCTTTCGGCAAATGGATCGGGGAAAATGCTCTTCCCGGGCAGGTATACACACTGGTAGGAGATCTTGGGGTAGGTAAGACCGTTTTTACCCAGGGCGTGGCAGAGGGACTGGGGATCACAGAGCCTGTAAACAGTCCGACTTTTACCATTATTCAGGAATATGAAAGCGGCCGTATGCCATTTTACCACTTTGATGTGTACCGGATCGGGGACATTGAGGAGATGGAAGAGATCGGCTATGATGACTATTTCTACGGAAATGGAATCTGTCTCATTGAGTGGGCCAATCTGATCGAAGAAATCCTGCCAGAGCAGATCATTGAGATTACCATTGAGAAAAATCTGGAAAAAGGGTTTGATTATCGTAAGATCACAGTAACCGGATTACCAGAGCAGATTAAGTGGCAGAAAAATTAGAAAATCTCCAAAAGTGGGGAGAGTAAGGAGAAAAAATGAAGATTTTAGGTCTTGACAGCTCAGGAATCGTCGCTTCTGTTGCAATAGTGGAGGACGAGAACCTGATTGCGGAATATACAGTTAATTATAAAAAGACACATTCCCAGACACTTCTTCCTATGCTGGACGAGCTGGTGAAGATGACAGAGCTGGATCTGGATACCATTGATGCCATTGCAGTGGCAGCCGGACCAGGCTCTTTTACAGGACTTCGTATCGGTTCTGCTACAGCCAAGGGACTTGGGCTTGCGTTGAAAAAGCCTCTGGTGGAAATTCCCACTGTGGATGCACTGGCATATAATTTGTATGATTCCAGAGCATTGATCTGTCCGATTATGGATGCAAGAAGAAGTCAGGTTTATACAGGAATTTACCGCTTTCAGGAGCATAAGCTGGTAACGGTAGAAGCTCAGATGGCAGTTCCAATGGCTGAGATGATTGAGAAATTGAATGCGAGAGGGGAAGAGGTAGTATTCCTTGGCGATGGCGTGCCTGTCTTTGGAAAAATGATCCAGGAGAACCTGAAGGTTCCATATTCTTTTGCCCCTGCCCATGTGAATAAGCAAAGAGCAGCTGCAGTGGCAGCCCTTGGCGAGATTTATATGAAAGAGGGCAAAATAGTGACTGCTATGGAGCATGTTCCGGAATACCTGAGAGTTTCCCAGGCAGAGCGTGAGCGCGCCCAGAAGCTGCAGGAAGAGAAAGCTTCTGAAAAAAACAGCTGAGAAGAAAAGGAGAAGTCAGAGTATGATTCTTCGTGAAATGCTGGTAGATGACCTGGATCAGGTCATGAAGATTGAAAACGAATTATTTTCCCCGCCATGGACGAAAGAGGGATTTTTTACTTATCTGACCCGCAAGGATGCCATGTTCCTCGTAGTGGAAGAGAAAGGAGAAATCCTGGCTTACTGTGGCCTGATCATGGTTTTGGATGAAGGCGACATTACCAATGTTGCAGTGCGCCCGGACAGGCAGAAAGAGGGGATTGGTCATTTCCTTATGGACAGCCTGATCCGGCTTGCCGAACAGCAGGGAGTTACCACGATCCATCTTGAGGTTCGTACAGGCAACGGAACTGCCATCCGTCTTTATGAAAGAATGGGATTTACAAAAGACGGGATCCGCAAGAAATATTATACGGATCCCGTGGAAGATGCTCTGCTTATGACCAGGCATCCGCGTGGATAAGTGAGAACCTCTCATTCTCGCAATCTGTACGCCCCACTTTGCGGTATATTTCGCCCGGATTCAGTTGACGTAGCCCGCTACGGCAACTGAATCCGGGCAAAATCTCCCACAAATTGTGACGTACATCTTGCAGAAAGCCTTTTTCAAATAGGCTCTAGGCATGGATTATCGCATTCTTTTGTGCCTGAGCGCAAATCCTGTACTACAGAAAATCAAAAGCGCAGCAGCCACAAGGCTGAGTGCAGCCCCAAGTGACTTACCGGGCGCATGGAATTCAATCTGGATTTCATGTGCCCCTTTTTGTAACGGAAAACCAAGAAACGCCTTGTTAACCTGTACCGGTGCAGCTTCTTTCCCATCCACACAAACAATGTATCCTTTGGAGAACGTATAGGAGGTTACGAAATATCCATCTTTCGGCATATCAATACTACCGTTTAGAATCTCTTTCCCGGAAATTTCTTTTTCCTGAAATGTTACCAGCCCCGGATGGAAAAGCAGGCTTAATGGAAGGGTGTAGGCTTTTATATTTGTGAGCTTATATTCTCCTTTGGAAAACATAATGTCCAGAGCATCCATATCCTCATTAGAAGAAATCATATAATAAAAGGTATCATTATTGTTGGGATAAGGAGCCTCAGAGCCGGAAAGCCGGTTTCGTATGCCATTTATGGTAATGGACATATCCTTTTCCCCATTGTATTTTACGTCAAAAGAGAGCAGCAGAATAGTGGATGCCGGCAGTGTTTCCGGCAGTTCCCGGCGGATGGTTTCACTTTTTTTTGAAGTCTTGTGATCAAGAAAATCGGCTGGCAAGGAATATTCCTTCATTTGAGAAGCGTATGGCAAAAAAGCGGCAGAAAGATCACTGGCATTCTCTGAATTGTCAGGAGAATCCGGCACTATTGTGCGATTAGTAATGGTATCCAGTGTCTGCGGATAAGAAAGCTTATCATATTCACTTTCTGTCATCAGAGCCGTACTTCCATAAGCAATAGGCAGCACATTGCTGTTTTCTGCCAGTATATGCCCGTCTTTTTCCAGAAGGGTCTTATAGCCCGCGGGAACTTTATCTGCTTTTGTCTGAATATATCGGACGCCCATCAGATATTCCTGAAAAGGATTTACATCAGCTGTCATGGCAACACGGTTGCGGATGCTGATGGGCATTTGCAGGATATCGTACACCAATGTATTGTAAGTGCTGTTAGAAATAGAAGAATACAAGGTACTTTTATTCTGATCCCCGGTGGTCACGTAGTTTGAATTGTTGGATGGGTGTTCGATCACATCGAACCGTGCCTGCGGATTTTCGCAGCACGCCTCCAGATCCTCTCTGGAAAAATAGTCTCTGGACTCGTCGGCAACGGTGGCGTAATGCTCTTCCTGCCCTTTTGTCAGATAAAGCATAGAAGGAATCGCAAGCAAAAGTACAAGTCCTCCAAGATTTATCCACCAGCAGCTGAATGGTATCATGATCTCTTTTTCTTCCAGAAAAGCGCCAAGGGAAGCACAGACAAGAAGCAGCACAAGATCAGCTGTGACCAGGTGCCGGACCTGCTGATTATGTAAAAAGAAAATAAGCTGTACGATAACCGGAATTGCACAAAGCAAAGCCAGTGGCAGACTGTGCCGTATTTTTTTCTGTCTGAGTCCTTCAAGAGCCTGTGCAGTCAGGTAAAGAATCAAAGGCAGAAATGGGATCAGGCATTTGGGCCTTACATATAAAGTGGCGTTTAAAATCCAGTAAAAAATGTCAAAAAACAGCAGTGTAAAAACAGCAATTGCCAGCTTGCGGGTTTTCTTTTCCCGTATGCACAGAAACAATGCATACAGACAAAAAAGAGTGAGTCCGCAGCCGTAAGGGCTGTAAAGGATGCTGTCCAGTGTGGGGTTCACTCCCAGGATTTTTAACAGGGAAGTGGAATCACCGGTATCCTTTTTATTTCCAAGGATGGCAAGACCAGTGGGAAGCAGGAGAAAGAGATTCATGGATACGGCAAAAGACACGTCCACAATATAGTTCCACCATATTTTGCATTTCCGTTTCTTCTGCATCCTGGCAGGTACAGTTTTCAGATGATCCGGCAGCAGATGTCCGATATAAAGGATGCATGCCAGGAAGCTGGATGGGAAAAAGTAAAAGCTATGCAAAATGCAGAAAAACAGGGAAAGAATCAGTCCGATATGAGGACGAATGTGGTACACGTCCTGTTCCTGGTGCTCAAAAATCCGGTCCAGGCAGAGGAAAGCCAGTAAAAGAAATGGCAGATAATTCACAAACATGATCTGCCTGTGCGCCTGGAAAAAACAGTTTGCACTAAGATAAAAAAAGCCGCATGCAAAGCTGGTAAAATCCGAAAAACCCTTCCTGTGCAGCCAGTAATAAAGAAGTCCGCCTCCAAGCAGGATTTCAAATATTGCATATCCCTGAATAAACCATTCCATTTCCACATGGGGAAAAAGATAGGAAATCAGTACATCCGGGCGCATAAATCCGTAGTAGGAGAGGGAAAAGAAATTGGTTCCGCCTCCAAGTCCGGTGAAGTCCGGAAACAGGCTTCCTGTTGCATAAAAATTTTTTCTCATATAATCAGCAATGGTTACATGCTGGGAATACCAGTCTGTCTCGGAGCCAAACCAGGAACCGGAAGGTATCAGAAGTAAGATGAGAATGCTGCCAGCTGTCAGAAGAAGCAGCAGAGTAATGGCGTTTCGCCAGGTGAATTTTTGAGGCTTGCTGCAGAAAATCATAATAATTCCTTTCTGTTGCTGAGCTTAAAAACAGCAACAAATGTTAAGTTCAAATTATGAAAGCACATTGTAAGCGGTTTGTCAAGCGGCTTCATCTTAATAATTTCTGAATGATTTTCCATATTGGGAAGACCTGACTCTTGTTTTAGGAAACTGCTTGTGTTAAACTTTCCTAGAGCATGTTTGAAAAATGCTGTTATAAGTTTGCTTCGGAAGGCATTTGGAAAACACGTTTTGGGAGAATAAAGAAAAGAGGATATTTTAATATATGTTAGATGTTTGTCTGCTGGGAACCGGAGGTATGATGCCACTTCCAAGAAGATGGCTTACTGCTCTGATGACCCGGTATAACGGCCACAGTCTTCTTATTGACTGCGGCGAAGGAACTCAGGTGGCAATTAAGGAAAAAGGATGGAGCTTTAAGCCTGTTGACGTGATCTGTTTTACCCATTATCACGGAGATCACATCAGCGGACTTCCTGGCCTTCTTCTTACAATGGGGAATGCAGAGCGCACCGAACCGCTTACCTTGATTGGTCCGAAAGGTCTTGAGCGGGTAGTAAACGCACTTCGTGTGATCGCACCGGAGCTTCCCTTTGAACTGAAATTTATCGAGATTAACGGACCTGAACAGGTATTTGAGATCAATGGTTATCGGATCACGGCTTTTAAGGTAAACCACAATGTACTCTGTTATGGATATTCACTGGAGATACTCCGTCAGGGGAAATTTTCCCCGGAGCGTGCCCGTGAGCAGGGAATCCCGCTGAAATACTGGAATCCTCTGCAGAAAGGCCAGACTATTGAAGCCGATGATGTGACATATACTCCGGATATGGTTCTGGGACCTGCTCGAAAGGGACTGAAGGTTACTTACACTACAGATACCAGACCCACCGAGTCAATTATGAAAAATGCGTCTGGCTCAGACCTTTTTATCTGCGAAGGGATGTACGGCGAGGATGACAAGCTGGAGAAGGCAAAAGGCTATAAGCACATGACGTTCCGTGAAGCTGCTACTCTGGCCAAGCAGGCTGATGTAGGAGAAATGTGGCTGACTCATTACAGTCCGTCTCTGATCCGTCCAGATGAATATATGGACATGGTGCGGGATATTTTCCCAAAAGCTTATCCAGGCAAAGACGGAAAAACAATGGAAATGAATTTCGAAGAGGATTAAAAAATGAAAGATACATTCATTCTTGCAATAGAAAGTTCCTGTGATGAAACTGCGGCTTCTGTAGTAAAAAACGGCAGGACTATATTATCAAATGTGATTTCTTCCCAGATTGCGCTTCACACTCTGTATGGAGGTGTTGTGCCGGAAATCGCTTCACGTAAACATATTGAGAAGATTAATCAGGTGATCGAAGAGGCACTTTCCGAGGCAAATGTGACTCTGGATGATCTGGATGCAATTGGCGTTACTTACGGTCCTGGACTGGTAGGGGCTCTTCTTGTGGGCGTAGCTGAGGCAAAGGCCATTGCATATGCGAAGAAGCTCCCTCTTGTTGGAGTGCATCATATAGAAGGACATGTTTCTGCCAACTATATTGAACACCCGGACCTGGAACCGCCGTTTCTTTGTCTGATCGTGTCCGGCGGACACACACATCTTGTAATCGTAAAAGACTATGGAGAATTTGAAATCCTGGGACGCACCAGAGATGATGCTGCGGGAGAAGCTTTTGATAAAGTTGCCCGTGCAATCGGATTGGGTTATCCAGGTGGACCAAAGGTAGATAAATTGGCAAGAGAGGGAAATCCGGACGCCATTGTTTTCCCGAAAGGAAAATTAGGAGACTATCCTTATGATTTTAGCTTCAGTGGCGTGAAATCTGCTGTATTGAACTATATTAACAATGCCCAGATGAAGGGCGAAGAGATCAATCGTGCCGACCTTGCGGCTTCTTTCCAGAAGTCTGTGGTAGACGTACTTGTGGAGCACACAATGCTTGCTGCCAAAGATTATCACATGGATAAGATTGCTATTGCAGGCGGAGTTGCGTCCAACGGAGCTTTGAGAGAAGCTATGACTAAGGCTTGTGAAAAGAGGGGCTATAAGTTCTATCGTCCGTCACCTATTTTTTGTACAGACAATGCGGCGATGATCGGCGTGGCAGCTTATTACGAATATATCAAAGGAACACGCCATGGATGGGACTTAAATGCAGTTCCTAACCTGAAACTGGGAGAGAGATAATGGAGCAGGGCAGATGTACGGCAATCGTTCTGGCGGCAGGCCAGGGCAAAAGAATGCATAGCAAAATACAGAAGCAGTTTCTGGAAATAGGAGGGAAGCCGGTTCTGTATTATTCTCTGCATTGTTTTCAGGAGAGTCCGCTGATCCGGGATATTATTCTGGTGACGGGGGAAGAGATGATTTCTTACTGTGAGCAGGAAATTGTAAAGAAATATGGTTTTTCCAAGGTGCGCAAGGTGACTGCAGGAGGAAAAGAGCGTTATGATTCTGTATATGCAGGATTATTATGCTGTCAGGATACAGATTACGTGTACATTCACGACGGTGCAAGACCGTTTATTACAGAAGAGATGGTTCAAAGAGGATATGAGGCTGTGAAGCGAAACAATGCCTGTGTAATGGGCATGCCCTCCAAGGACACTGTGAAACTGGCAGACTCGTCAGGCTATGTTAAAGAGACTCCAGATCGTAAAATTGTATGGAATATTCAGACTCCTCAGATATTTTCTTATGATCTGATTCGCGGAGCTTATGAAAGCATACGCAAAAAGGACATGACAGGGGTAACAGATGATGCAATGGTAGTGGAGCAGGAGACTGGAACCAAGATCCTTCTTGTGGAGGGATCTTACCAGAATATCAAGATCACTACACCAGAAGATCTGGCGATTGCAGAGGCTTTTTTGAGATATTGAATGAATTTTTGAAAAAAATAAAAAATCTTGTGTCAAGCGTTTTTGAAAATGTCCTAAAATAATTGAAGTATTAGCCCCGGCTTTTTGCTGGGGCTTGTTATATTGAT
>NZ_JBDGDM010000046.1:0-36200 GCF_040908885.1 Ruminococcus sp. RTP21358st1_G6_RTP21358_211008 | reverse complement strand
CTCTGAAAGTCCTGCATTGGCATCTGTGGACATTACCTGATGCCATACCAGATTCACCGGCTGGTCCATGGTAAGATAAGTATAAGATTCCCCAACTGCTTCTCTGTCCATATTCAGATTCTGAACATCACTTACACTGCTCTTCTCTATATATCCGATATAACCGTCCCATGTGGCTACCTGATCCCAGTTCTCCAATTCTTCCATAAGGATCAGATTATCTCCTTTGTTTACCCTGGACAGTACTTCTGATTTGATTCCTCCACGGTAGCGAACATATGTATCCTTAGTTGCTGTGACAACTGATACGTCTGAAAAATCCTTCTGAATCGCTATACGGTTTGGCTGCTGGTACACATAAGTATCCAGATCTGTATATCTCTTTATAAAATCAAGGTTCAGATAAGCGGTTCCGTCCTTCAGCCATACATCACCGCCTGCCTCAGCGGAAGCCGGTGTATAAATCAGCTCCGACGGAGTAGCGTACAGAATCTGCTGACCTTCTTCATCCCAGTAATATCTCTGGTTCAGATAACTATCCACCACATCTACAGGAAGATATGGCTGTTCGCCAGACATAACTGCCTTCTGCTCCAGAATCTGGGTACCTACTATAATTACGGCTTCTGAATCGTCTGTCTGTCCATAATATTCAGTCAAATCCATCTGTTTCCTGGTAGGAATGCGGCGCATGATCAGGGTTGTAACAATTCCGATCAGGGTAACTGCTGCGATCAGCATGCACACCACTACTACAGGATTAATTCTTCTCTTCATAAAATATTTATCCTCTCAGTGAACGTCTAATTGATATCTGCTGCGGACTTTTCCACAGTCGGTTATCATTATAACATATTTTTTTCAGGATTGTATTACATAATTCGACTTTTTACAATTTGTTTACATTATTGAATGTTGGTATCTAGAGCGTGTTTGAAAAAGCATTCCTGCAATCAGCAGCACCGGAAATTTCTTCCTGCCAAAGCATGAGTAGGGGGAAACTGCTGGTCTTGAAGAAATTCCGGTATGTACTGAATATTCATGGCTTACAACTGCTGATCATCGATTACAAAATCGAAATCCACACGGGCTATATGCCCGTTCTCGTCCTCTGTATAATCCCGCATATATCCTCCGCCATCTGCAATCTGACAGGCTTTTGCAATGGCTCTGGCATCACTGGGCAGCCCTTCCAGATAAAGAGCAATTCCCAGTTCTTCATACTGATTCAGCTCACCCTCCAGCGATCTGCAGGATTCTTCCTTTCCTGATCGTGATATACGCTTCGTGTCCTAACCTCCTTTCCTCCTTTATGGATTCAGAAAACACCTGAATCATTTTGCAGAAAAAAGAGACGGAATGTGAACTCATTTCATCTTCAGGGAATGTAAACACCGCCCCAGCTGATACGCTGCATGATAAATCGACGCTGTTTTTAGAAAAAATAGATGTTAATGTTAATATTTAATACGAATCTGTGTTATCTCTGCTCTCAATTGCCTGTGAGTCACAGATCCATTTCTTTTTTCTTGTTCCCCATTATACGGATTCATTTTCCAATATGCAATAGATTTTTACCAGTTTATTCTTTTTTTCCATTCTGTTTCGAAAAATTTAATAAGTTGCAACTGAAATTTACAAACTGAAATTACCTGTTTTTTTCCTATTGCACTTTTGAAACATATATTATACAATGAGGAATCAAGATAGCTGATTGTTACTGTTCACTGGTAGTGTTCCACGAGGTGTTTTTGTGAATATAGTTCGAAAAAAACCTGGGAAACCCGGCGCAAAATCATGCGAATGTATGATTTCTGTACATCGCGAAGCGTGTTGCTGTTCGCGAAGTGAACATTAACAACTGATTATGGTAATCTTTTAATAATAAACACTATTTCCAAGAACAGGATGTGATCATATGAAAATAGAAAAAATCAGTGACAATCAAATCCGCTGCACTCTTACAAAGGAAGATCTGGACAGCCACCAGATCCGTATCAGCGAGCTTGCCTACGGCACAGATAAAGCCAAGAAGCTTTTCCGTGAAATGATGCAGCAGGCTCAGATTGAATTTGGCTTTGAAGCTGATAACATCCCGCTGATGATCGAGGCAATTCCCGTGAACGGTGAAAGTGTCATTCTGATTGTTACCAAGGTAGAGGATCCCGAAGAACTTGACACTCGTTTCTCCAAATTTTCACCATATAAGAAGACCAAGCAGGATACCCTTCATTTCGATGGTGCTGATAATATCATCGATATCTTCCAGAAATTATATGAGGAGACACAGAAAGCAGCCTCTCAGGGAGCTTCTTCCAGTAACAAGGAGGCCAAAGAATCTGGAGCTTCCAGTACTTCCAGAAATATGGAAGCTTCTGAATCTGTTTCCAATACTCGGAAGGTTTCTGTAAACCTGATACGGCTTTATACTTTCCATACTCTGGATGATGTCATTGCTGCCGCACATGGACTGGATGGATTCTATAAAGGAGTTAATACCCTTTACAAGGATGAGAATTCCCTTTACCAGCTGATTGTACATCAAACCTCCTGCACAGCAGAAGAATTCAATAAAGTATGCAATATTCTTTCTGAATACGGCAGCGGACGCGCTTTTACTGCTGCCGGAGAGGCTCATTTAAAGGAACATGGTGAGCTTATTTCCCGCAAAGCCTTGCAGCAGCTTGCAAAAATCTGAAATAAAAGGAATCCTGCCTGCAGGATTCTCCGCCTGATAATTCCAAAATGCCAGCACGCTGCGCAGACATTTTAAGCAGGCTAAAACCGTATTAAAAAAGACTGGCAAATCGCCAGTCCTTTTTATTATAAGTTCGTATATACTCTGTCGGGGTTACCTTCTCAACCGGAACAGCCCGTCAAGAACCTATATACTAACGGCCTGCAAGATAATCGTTCAGCTGCTGCATTAAAACGTCAGCATCAATTCCGTGTACCATAGCAGCCTCCTCCAGAGATTCCATCTGTGCGGATGGGCATCCTACACATCCCATACCGGATGCCATAAGAATACCAGCCATATTAGGATCTAACTGAAGAAGCTGACCAATCAGCATATCTTTTGTCACCTGTGCCATGATCTGTTTCCTCCTTTTTTATATCGAGTTACTGTTCATGCCTGACCAGCAACTGCTTCTCTCGTAAAAAATTCCCTGCCATTACATCAAATCCGGCAGTAACTCTCCACGTTCCACTATTATAATACCAAATACACATTTGCGCAACCGTCACAATTCTAAAATTTTGTTTATAATTTTGTACTTGATATCCTTTGACATATATATTAGAATAGACTCATATCCCAGAAAGGGTTTCTGTTCACTCTGTGACCAGTAATCATAAGGGAACTAAAGAGATTAAAGGAGGATATAACAATGGCATATGTAATTTCTGACGAGTGCGTAAGCTGTGGAACATGCGAGAGCGAGTGCCCAGCAGGTGCTATTTCTCAGGGAGATGATCATTACGTAATCGATGCAGATTCCTGCATGGACTGCGGAACTTGTGCTGATGCCTGTCCTACAGGCGCTATCAGCGAGGGTTGATTTTTCCCACATAAGTGATGATAGCATGAAGGGGAGCTTCCTATGGAGCTCCCCTTTTTCAAACACATTCTACACTCCGTTTTTCTTTTTTCCTTTCTTCTCCGAAGATGCAGCTGCTTCTCTTCTTGCCATCTGCTGTCTCCTGATGGCTGCATCCAGAGTGCGCCACCTGTCTTCTCCTTCTTTTTTTGCATGAAGCTCCTGAGTAATCAGACGTTCTAATATCTCCTGAAACTCCAGAATCTTTTTATCTGGCTCCGCTTTAAAATTCTGAACATTCTCCAGCAGTTCTTCCCGAAGCGTATCTCTTGTTTCCTTCTCTTCTTTTTCTATACTCTCAGATTCCAGTAAATGTATTTTATCCTTTTCTTCCGGCACGATTACTTCCATTCCTTCTTTTTTTGTAAGCTTTGGAAGAAGATCATGTATCGCCCGAAGCTGCAAGCCTCTGTTCTTTAGTTCTTTAATGTTTAAAAACAGTTGAATATCATCCTGGGTGTAGCAGCGATGCCCCAGCTCATTTCTGCGAATAGGAAGGGAAAGTTCATCCTCCCAGTAACGAAGGACATAAGATTTCACCCCTGTCAGCTTCACAGTCTCAGCCACGGTATAGCATTTTTCCATACTACCCCTCCTCATGAAATTGTTGCTGTCCACAAAACAAATCGGTTTGGCTGCCAGACAGCATCCGTATGGACAATAGCATAATTCACTGTTTTTATTATAACAAAAGGTCTTTCAAATGCAAGAAAAAAAGGTCGACATAACATGCCGGCCTTTTCGAAGAAATACCATAATCAATCAGCATTTCCTTATTTTTTCATATTTACAAACTGTGTATACTGAGGCAGCCATACCAGCTCAACGGTACCAATAGGACCGTTTCTCTGTTTCGCTATAATGATCTCAGCAATTCCCTTTTTCTCCGTATCCTTATGATAATAATCATCACGGTAGATAAACATTACCATATCAGCATCCTGCTCAATAGCTCCCGACTCTCGCAGGTCAGAAAGCATAGGTCTGTGATCCGGGCGCTGCTCTACAGCTCGACTGAGCTGTGAAAGTGCAATGACCGGAACGCTGATCTCACGGGCAAGTGCTTTCAGGGAACGTGAAATATCGGAAATCTCCTGCTGTCTGGAATCAGAATGTCCGCTTCCACTCATCAGCTGAAGATAATCGATCATAATAATTCCAAGATTGTGCTCTAATTTGTATTTTCGGCACTTGGAACGCAGCTCGGAAATGGAAATACCGGGGGTATCATCAATAATAAGATTAGAGCGTCCGATAATATCTGCACCCTCCACCAGCTTGGTCCAATCCTCGTCTTTCAGATTACCAGTTCTCATATTCTGGGAATCCACATGAGATTCCATGGCAAGGAGACGGTTTACAAGCTGCTCCTTGGACATCTCCAGACTGAATATCGCTACCGTAACGTCCTTACGAAATGCCATATACTGGGCAATATTAAGAACGAAAGCAGTTTTTCCCATAGACGGACGGGCTGCGATCAGCACCAGGTCTGAAGCATGCATTCCGGAGGTCTTGTAATCCAGATCCACGAAACCGGTAGGAATACCAGTTACCGTTCCCTTCATCTTGGAAGCTTTCTCAATATTGTTCACCGCATTCAAAACCACCTGCTGGATAGGCACAAACTCATCACTGGAGCGTCTCTGAAGAACATTAAACAATTTCTTCTCCGCTTCCTCCAGGATCATTTGTGTGCCTTCTTTCTCCATATAGCAGGCATTTTCCACTTCCTCATTCACTTTGATCAGTCTTCGAAGGACAGCCTTTTCGCTGACAATATTGGCATAATACTTTACGTTGGCAGAAGTGGGAACTGCAGAAATCAGATCTCTTACATATTCCATACTGCTGATATCTGGTGGAAGTTCCTTCTCCTTCAGACGGTTCTGAAGAGTGATCAGATCCACCGGCTTTCCTTCATTACATAACTCCACCATGGCATCAAAAATAATACCATACTGGCTCTGGTAAAAGTCATCACTTGTAAGAATCTCTGATGCTACCAGAATGGCATCACGGTCCAGGATCATGGAACCAATAACGGACTGTTCCGCTTCAATGCTGTGAGGAAGTATCCTCTTGATCAATGCTTCTTCCATTTCGTAAAAAACATCCTCTCCTGCAGCTTTATGCATTACTGTTTACACTTCTTCACAGTAGCCCTTATGCCTCTTCCTTTACCCATACTTTCAGGCTTCCGGTTACCTTAGGATGAAGCTTAACCGGTACATTTGTTACGCCAAGATTGCGGATCGGGTTTGGAAGTACCAGTTTCTTTTTCTCTATATCGAGATTCAGCTGTTTCTTGGCAGCTTCTGAAATTTCTTTTGTGGAAACAGAGCCAAATGTTCTTCCGCCCTCTCCCACTTTAAGAGTAAGAATAACCTCTTTATCTTCAAGATTCTTGGCAAAAGCTCTGGCAGCTTCTAAATTCTCCTGGGCAACTTTCTCTTCATTTGCCTTCTGAAGCTTCAGATCATTTAAGTTCTTTGGAGTTGCCTCAAGTCCAAGCTTCTTCGGCAGGATCATGTTTCTTGCATATCCGTCACTGACGTTTACAATCTCTCCCTTTTTTCCAAGGGCTTTTACATCTTCCAGTAAAATTACTTTCATTCTTTGAATTCTCCTTCCTGGTATAACTGATCTATAATATCTTTGATCATTTTCTCTGTCTCATCTTCTGTAGCCTTCACCTGGGCTCCGGCAATGTTCAGATGACCTCCGCCGCCCATTCTCTCCATCATAACCTGCACATTGACCTCATCAATGGCACGGGCACTTACATACACCTCATTATTATATGGAGTAAGAACAAAAGAAGCCTTCACACCTGCAATATTCAGAAGCTCATTTGCGGCCTGGGCTCCTACTACTGTAGGACTTTCCAACCCCTCGCTGGGGCATCTTCCTATTGCAAAACAATTTCTGTAAATCTGGGCAGTGCGGACAACTTCCGCTCTTGCCTTATATGCATCAATGTTATCCCGAAGCATTTTGCGGACTCTTGTAATATCTGCGCCATTTCTCCGAAGATAAGCAGCTGCTTCGAAAGTACGCACGCCGGAACGTGTAGTAAAATTATTGGTATCAATTACCATACCTGCATACAGACAATCCGCCTCCAGGCTGCGAAGACGCAGATCCTCGTCAAAATACTGAAGGATCTCGGCAACCATCTCACATGTGGAGGATGCATATGGCTCCACATAGGAAAGTACTGCGTTCTGTATCACTTCACTGCCTCTTCTGTGATGATCCAGCACCACGATCGTCCTGGTCAGATAAAGAAGATCCTGACACTCTGTATAACTTGGTTTGTTTGTGTCCACCACAACCACAACTGTATTATTATCCACAAGATCCTTTGCCTGGGCACAATCTACAAACATGGAAGGCTCATAATCCGGATTATTGATATACCCCGCCATCAACGGACGGATGGATGTGGTCGGATCATTTACTACAATATGGACCGGCTTGCCAAGGGTCTTTCCTGCGCGATAAATACCGATTGCAGCCCCAAGGGCATCTACGTCTGTGATCTTATGTCCCATAACCACAACACGATCCTTGGTGCTCATAAACTCTTTCAGAGCCTGTGCCTTCACTCGGGCCTTTACGCGGGTATTTTTCTCCACCTGCTGGGATTTTCCGCCAAAATAGGCGATGGAATCTCCATTCTTAATTACTACTTGGTCACCGCCGCGTCCAAGAGCCATCTCAATGGCAATACGGCAATATTCATAATTCTGCAGATAGTTTGCGCCGTTCAGACCAATACCGATACTTAGGGTGACTGCCATTTCATTACCAATATTGACCGTCTTAACTTCATCCAAAATATGAAAACGCTGTTCTTTCAATGCTTCCAGGGAACTCTGACGCATGATCAGGAAGTATTTATCCCGCTCCAGCTTGCGTACAAGTCCGTCAAAATTGGAAAAATACTTGGTGATTTTCCTGTCGATCAGTGCGATCAGAAGGGATCTTCTGACTTCTTCCACACCTTCCAGAGCTTCTTCATAATTGTCCAGATATGCCAGGGCAACTACCAGCTTATCATCCTCATTCTTCTGAATATATTCCTGAAGCTCTGTCTCATCATAGAAAAACATTGCCACAAGATTAATGTCTGCATCCACATTTTCCAGAATACGGGCTTCATTTACCACATCTTTCATAGTAACCAGCTGCATGGAAACACGATAGATCCTGTCACCAAAGTTGGTGCTCATCTCTGTGATCTCCTGTTTCTCAGGTACAGGAAGTTTATCCGGTGTGATCTCCGGAAAAATAGTGGTAATGTGCTTGTTATACAGCTGTTCTTTCCCGGTAAGCTCTGCAAATACCTTGTTGGACCAGATCATTCTTCCATTGGTGTCCATAATGGCATAGGGAAGAGCCAGATCATCCAGAAGACGCTTCTCAAGAGATTCATACTGATTGGCAAACGCGATCAGATCATTGAGAATCAGCGGCCTGTGAAAGCGGGTAAGCAGAAGTGCTGCCACAATATATACCACAATTCCAAGTGTAGCAAGAATTCCTGCTTTCACACTTACCATAAAAATAAGAATATCCAGCCATATAAGAAGAATGGTCAGATACAGTGGCCACCTCATGAACTGCTTCATGGATCCCTTGAATTTCAGTTTTTTATTCATAAGTTTATCCTCACTTACAAATCTTCAGGTACCTTTTACATAGTGACAGGCAAAATACGCCTTTGCCAGATAGTATAACAGATTTCTAAGGATTTTTCCATAGAAGATTAGACAGAAAAACCGCCATCCTTCCGGATGGCGGTAAACACTTCCAAATTAGTCCTGGATGTATGGCATCATAGCAAGATGACGTGCTCTCTTAACAGCAACAGTCAGAGCTCTCTGATGTTTCGCGCAGTTTCCTGTGATTCTTCTAGGAAGGATTTTTCCTCTCTCGGAAACATATTTTCTTAATTTTGCTACATCCTTGTAATCGATCTCGTTATTCTCTTTACCACAGAATACGCAAACTTTTTTTCTTCTGCGGCCGCCTCTTCTCTTCATTGGAGAATCTGGTCTTTCGCTTCTATTATTGTAAGCCATGTTGGTTTTCCTCCTGTTTTATTCAGTTCTAAGAGCTAAGCTCTAGTTAAATGGCAATTCCTCGTCAATGCCATCCGGAATGTTCATAAAGCCCTCTGCAGCGGTTCCCGGGTTCGGCATAGATGCCTCCGGTGCACTTGTGCGCGGATGGGAAGCAGCATAACTGTCGCTGGAAGCCTTGCTCTCAGCAAACTCCTGATCTTCCACAACAACCTCTGTAGTGTAAACCTTCTGTCCATCACGGTTGGTATAGCTTCCGGTCTGAATACGACCTGTAACGGCAATCTTCAGTCCCTGACGGAAATACTTCTCAGCAAACTCTGCCGTACGTCCAAAAGAAACACACTGAATGAAATCAGCACTTGCTTCTCCATCGCGACGGAATCTTCTGTCTACCGCTAATGTGTATCTGGCAATTGCCAGTGCATTCTCTCCTGCGGAATATCTTACCTCAGGATCTCTTGTTAAGCGTCCCATTAAAATTACTTTGTTCATTCTTCTTACCTCTCTTAATATACTAAGTGAACGGGCTCTTAATGGTGCTTTCTAAATCCGATTATGCAAAAAGATTATGCGTCTTTTCTGACAACTAAGTATCTTAATACGTTGTCCATGATACGTACATGTCTTTCTACTTCTGCCGGACACTGTGCGTCTGCCTCAAACTGAATAAAGTAGTAGAAGCCTTCATGCATTTTCTGAATCTCGTAAGCTAATTTCTTCTTACCCCATTCTTCAACGTCTGTGATAACGCCATTGTAACGAGTGATGTATCCTTTAGCTTTCTCAACTACTGCATCACGTACTTCGTCTTCAACTTTTGCGCTAACAACTAATGCTAACTCGTACTTGTTCATGCTTGTCTTACCTCCTTATGGTCTGTTGGCCCTTTGCCTGTCAAAGAGCAAGGATATTTTATATATCACGATTTTTGATTCTAACATACTTTTTTCAGGCTGTAAAGCATTATTTTTCCTTTTTTTGAAGATTTTTTGTGTTTTTCTCCACCATCTTCCGCGGTACCATGATCTGGTGTCCACAGCCCATACATTTCAGGCGAAAATCTGCACCTACTCTTAAGATTTCCCATTCCTTGCTGCCGCATGGATGGCCCTTCTTCAATGTAACAACATCTCCAACTTCATAAACAACTGCTGCCATATATAAACTCCTTATTTACCTGCTTCATTTTTGCTTTAGAACCTTTTTCAAGTACACTATTTTTTAACTTTTATCTGGGAAAACACCTGTCCGATAGGCTCCTTGATCAAAAGATCTGCATACCGGTCTCTTGGCGTCGGGGACTTGTTGATCACTACCAGATGTTCTCCAGAAAAGTAATCGATCAATCCTGCCGCGGGATAAACTGCCAGGGACGTCCCTCCTATAATAAGAACCTGCGCCTGGGAAATAGCACGCACAGACTCATTGATGGTGCGGTCATTCAGTCCTTCTTCATAAAGAACCACATCCGGCTTGATAATTCCACCGCAGGAACACCTTGGAACACCTTCCGCAGCTTTCATATATTTGAAGTCATAGGATTTTCCGCATTTCATACAGTAATTCCGGTATACACTTCCGTGAAGCTCCAGTACATGTTTACTGCCTGCCATCTGATGCAGATTATCAATATTCTGGGTGATAACTGCTTTCAGCTTTCCGGCTTCTTCCAGCTCTGCCAGCTTCAGATGAGCAGCATTCGGCTTCGCTGTATCGCATAGCATCTTGTCCTGATAAAAACGATAAAATTCCTCCGGATGACCCATGAAAAAGGTATGACTTAAAATAGTTTCCGGCGGATAATCATACTTCTGATTATAAAGTCCGTCCTGGCTTCGAAAATCCGGGATTCCGCTCTCCGTAGAAACTCCTGCTCCTCCGAAAAATACAATATTATCGTACTGGTCGATCAGCTCCTGAAGTCTTTCCACTTCCTTACTCATGTCCACTCCTCCAATCATTACACTGTACACATTTTACAGTAATATGCTTTCCGATACCTCTCTCAAAGTTCCTCTAACACCCTGCTGAAATCCCCCGACCTTTATGGGTCTGCATGCTTTTTCAAAAAGATCTGGTTCTAATTATCCCCCGTCTGCTTCGTGCTGTCTGATTTCTTCACTACATCCAAAGTATCCACTCTTTTTCCCTGAACCACATAACGGGTAGACTCATTACCGGTACATGTGGAAAGGGTAACGATCTTGTCGTCTACACCCAGTTCACCTGGTGTAGTCTTAACATCAGAATAGGAGACTATTTTATTCATATAATCTACAAACTCCTGTCCAGGTCCCTTAAACAGTGTATATGTATCACTGTTTACCGCTGTGGTGTACGCAGAAATAATCTCATACCGGTAAGTCTTCTCCGGGGTAAAGATCCAGAAATATTTGCTCTTATTGTAAGCAGAATCATCCTTGCTGAAATTCTTCAGCTGTCCAAACATAGTCCCGTTCTTCATATTGTGACCGTATACCAGCGTATTGCAGTCACTGAAATCTGCCTTATTCTCATAATCAATGAAAATAGTTCCGGCAAAATTATAATTCTTCTCATATGTCAGATGAAGATACTGGTCATTGTCAGTTCCCTTTACCACCGGATAGCTGACACCATCAAGTGCCTCCACATAGATCCAGCCGATCACATCTGTATTAATGCTTCGAAGAGAATCAAAATCAATATCCAGCGGGGCCTTCAGAGTCGGTCCGTCTGGTCCTGCTGCTTCCTCACTGTCACTGGTACTGTCCTGATCCGGATCACGCTCTGTCACCGCCATCTGGGCAATCGCATTATACTCATCTGAGCCTTTCTTATACTCTGTATAAATGTGATAAAGATTATATGCTGCATAACAGAATACACAGATTGCAGCGATCAGTACAATTGTGAGAAATACATCACCTGCTTTTTTCTTCTTTTTTGGTTTCTTATCTTCGCTCATGGCAACCTCCTTCTACCAATATTATTCACAAAATCTGAAGTTCCGCATATATAAAACTTTTAAAGTCTCTCTATATTATATAGGCTATAAAATTTTCCTGCAACCTCTGTCTCAGGATTGCGGCGCGAGATCATGCAAAGCATGATTTCGTATTCAGAGTATTATACACGCCATACCTTCAGCATCAGTAATTCCTACATTCTTCACTTAATCTTCCAGCAAATCCCTGCACTCTTTCCTCAGTTCATTTTCTTTTTTGCTGTAAAGCAAAAGTTCACAATGTTTAAAATAAGAAGGACAGCCATACTGAGAGATGAAAATACTGCATCTGTCATCTCCTGTCAGGCCGGTTTCAAACAACAGCAATTCCTGCCCTTCCCCAAAGCATTCTTCCAGAAAAGAAAAGGCTTGTTCCAGCATCTTCTTCGTTTCCTCAAGTTTCTCATTTCGTAATCTGCAAACATTGCCAAACCTTTCGCCGATTTGTTCTATTCCTTCTGCCACGTCAGAAATATGCAGCTCTTTCAACTGGAAAAAATACTCTTCCAGAATTCTGATCTGTTCCTCTTCCCTGGCAGCTTCTTCTGCTGTCAGAAGCTCTGAACAGATTTTCGCATCCAGTGCTTTTCTTCTGGAAACGATAAACTGTTCCATAGCTTCTACGCTGTTCTTTTCCTGCAAAAAAATCTTCAGCAATTTAAGATTTTCGTATAGTTTTTCTGTCTTTTCATCTGTTTTCTGAAAGACTGAAATTCTTTCTGTCACAGCTTCAAGAAGCATTTCAGTTACAGTAAAGCGTTCTTCAAAAGATGCTTTTTTTCCCATATCGCAACAAGTCTTCAGCTGCCCGGAAGTTACATTTCCATCAAGAATTTCCTGTATCTGATAATCAGATTTATACTTCTCATACAGTCTGTAATAACCGGCAAAATCTCTTGCAATTTCCTCTTTTTGAAGGAATTCTCCAATCAGTTCCTCTCCGATTTCCACCTGCAGTTCCTCATAACTTTTCAGGATTTCGGAAAGATCCTCCCAACCTCTGGCAGTCACAAAAAACTTGCCATCTACTGTATTTTCCACCATATAAAAATTCTCTTTTTTAAGGGAAAGATAGGACAAAATTGCGCCATGTATGCCCTTTTCCCCCGCATATTCCAGCCATACATCTGTATCTGCCTGTATAGAAATCTTTCTTACACGATCCAGCGTAACAATGTCAAATTCCCGGACAGATTTGTTGTATGCAGGCGGATTGCCAGCAGCTACAATAATCCATCCCTGCGGTACCTTATGGGTTCCAAAGGTCTTGTTCTGCAAAAACTGCAGCATAGCCGGGGCCAACGTCTCTGACACGCAATTGATCTCATCTATAAAAAGGATTCCCTCCTTTTTTCCCGTTTGTTCCATGTACTCATACACAGAAGCAATAATTTCACTCATGGTGTATTCTGTTATATCAGTTTCCATACCGCCGTAATTCCTGGTCACAATTTTGGGAAGTCCCACTGCGCTCTGACGAGTATGATGCGTGATGGTGTAAGCCACCAGGCCCACTCTGCATTCGGCTGCAACCTGCTCCATAACAGCAGTTTTCCCGATTCCCGGAGGACCAATCAGAAGAATTGGGCGCTGCCGTACCAAAGGATAGGTATAAGCTCCATTCCCGTCCTTTTTCAGATAAGCAGCAAGGGTATGGATAATCTCATTTTTTGCGTCTTTGATATTCATATTTTTATCCTTTCGCCGATAACCAGTTTATAAGCCCAGTCCGGCACAAGTCTCATATTTTCCGTCTTTTTCACAAATACAAAAGCCGTTTCATAATCCGGTTTCTGTCTCGGATAAATCCCATCTCCGTCAGTAAAATAGATCAAAGCCTTCAAATTCCGCAATTCCCGCTTCTCCTGTTCCTTTCTGATCAGTTCAAAAACAGGCCTGAAATCGGTTCCGCCCCGTCCCTGTATGGTTATCTTCTGCATATATTCTTTCCATTCTTCCTCTGAATGGATCACCTGGTACCACTGAATACAACAGTCACATTGGACAATATATACTTTCATTTTCTTAAAAAAATTCTCCCGGGTGCTGAGGATCTGGTAGGTCTCTCCAAGGAATCTCCGGACCAGCTCCTTGGAACAGGAACCAGAGGTATCAATGGCGATCACCAATTCCTCCAGACGATTCACTTCTTTGTATTCCAACGGCTCGATCAGCGGCAGATTTCCATACTGCTCCATTCCAAAATTATAAAAAATATAATCAAAGCTCTCCTCATCCAATTGGATTTCTTCCCTGGGAAAAGCAAATTTTCGGAGAAATTTCCGATAATCATATCGACTTTTGTACAGTTCCTCCAATTCCTCTTCTTTACTTCCAGGACTTGCTCCAATCCGATGCTTCTGCCTCTCCCTTCCAAGGGTGGTATATGTAAGAATCTTTTCCCATCTGCTCCGTTTTTGTTCCCTTTTCCATGGATTTACACTCCATAGGGAATGATCATCAAAGGAAAAAAGAGATTCCAGCTCTTCAATATTAAAAGGAAGTTTTTCCTGTTTCAGAAGCTGATAAAGTACCTGGGCAGAGCAATTTCTGCCTTTAAAAAATTCAAAAATCTGTTTTCTTTTTTGCAGTTCTTCTGACGAATATTGCCATAAATTTTCCGGAATATTCTTCCAGATCAGAAGCTCCACAGCTAGATCACAGGCCACATTCCATAATCTTTCTTCCATCTTTTTGTCAGAAAAAGGATGCTGATAAAGACAGTGAAACAACATGTGCAGGCAGCCTCTTTTCAGCCTTTCTGGCTTCTCTGCCCACGTATAGATCAGGAATACAGGGTCTGCTATTATCCTCTCGCCATCAGTTCCAATTCCATGGATCCAGGACTGCGAAGAGTTCTCATTTTCCATGCTGTTCGGAAACATTTTTGTCTCCACGACCGCCGAAAGGGCTGCTGATGCATAAGAAAAAAATGGAAATCTTGCACAGATTTCACTCCTGCAGGTATGCAGGATTTTCATTCCCATTTCCTGGTATTGCCTTTTTTTCTTTATGAAACTGCCTGTATTTTCAGACATTTTTCTTTCTTTATTATCCTGCATAGTTTCGCTTTCTTTCCTGCTAAAGGTCAAATTTTTTCTCTTTATATCCGTATTTCTGATCCTTTAACCTCATCAGCCACACCAGGCTCTCCAGCTTTCGCTCTCTTCTGGCAGTACAGATAAAATTCTCCAGTTCTTCTGCTCCAAACCAGCCAAAACTCTCCAAGAGCTCCATTTTCCCCACGTTTTCTTCCCAGATCAAAGCTTCCATAGCAGGACGGATTCTTCGCTTCAGATACTGGCCATAGGCAGTTTTTTTCTCTTCTTCGCACTCATTTGTTAAAAAAAACCCTTCCAATGCGCAGGCAAGCCGAATCCGCTCCTGTCCTGTTGTCTGGAATTTTTCATACCGCATATCACGCTCTTTTTCCATATATAATCCCAGCTTTCTTGCAGTTTCCCTGCTTCTTATTATAATCCATCCTGCCTTTTCCCACAATCGTATTTTTCGCATTTGCCACACACGCTCTCTCCTGTTATAATAAAAATACCAAAGCGTGTTTTTGAAAAATCATTCCAGCAAGATGTGCGTCACAATTTGCGGTATATTTTGCAGAAAACCTTTTTCAAACAGGCGCTAAGAACAACAGGAGGTTTCATTAAAATGGAAAAAAAGAACTTGATCGTCGGACAGTCCGGCGGACCTACTGCAGTTATCAACAGCAGCCTTTATGGTGTAGTTTCTGAGGGCATAAAACAGGAAGAAATCGAACATGTTTATGGCATGATAAACGGTATTGAAGGATTTCTGAAGGGCACCATCCTTGACTTTGAAGAAGCACTTCCCGGGGAAAAGCTGAAATATCTTACCTACACCCCAGGCGCTTACCTGGGCTCCTGCCGCTATAAGCTTCCGGAATCTCTGGAAGATCCGGTATACCCAGAGCTTTTCCGCAAATTTGAGGAGATGAATATCGGCTGGTTTTTCTACATCGGAGGCAACGATTCCATGGATACTGTGAGCAAGCTTTCCCGCTACGCAGCCATGATTGGCAGTGACATCCGCATTATCGGAGAGCCGAAGACCATTGACAATGATCTTGTGCATACTGACCACACTCCTGGCTTCGGCAGTGCTGCCAGATATGTGGCTTCCACAGTTCGTGAAATCACCCTGGATGCCAATGTTTATGAGAAAAAATCCGTGACCATCGTAGAGATCATGGGACGTCATGCCGGATGGCTTACAGCAGCCAGCGCCCTCGCCCGCAAATATACCGGCGATAACCCGCTTCTTATTTATCTTCCGGAAACAGCCTTCGATACAGAAGAATTTTTGAAAAAAACTGAAGCCTGCTTCGAAAAAAACTGCAATGTTGTTGTATGCGTTTCCGAAGGCATTCATGATAATAAGGGAACTTTTATCTGCGAATATGACAATTCCATAGGCACTGATACTTTTGGTCATAAAATGCTGGCAGGCTGCGGCAAATATCTGGAAAACCTGGTACGAAGCCGACTCGGCGTGAAAGCCCGCTCCATTGAACTGAATGTAAGTCAGCGCTGCAGTGCCTCCATGCTCTCTGACACGGACCGCCAGGAGGCCATTACAGCCGGTATTTTCGGCGTTCAGGCTGCGCTGAAAGACGAAACTGGAAAAATGGTATCCTTCATCCGTCAGGAGACCTCTGAGGGCGTTTACCAGATGAGATGTGGACTTGAGGATGTCAATAAAATCTGTAATGAGGAGAAAACCGTTCCCCTTTCCTGGATCAGCCAGGACGGTTCTGACGTGACAGAGGATTTCATCCATTATGCACGTCCACTGATTCAGGGAAATGTAGAACTGCCTATGGGCGAAGACGGACTTCCTGTCTGCGTATACAGAAAATAACGTTATTGTTCACTCCGTCCACAGTAACAAAATACCCCCGCCGTTCTGAGTTGAGATCCTGCTGAGAATCTCCCTATACGGTATCATGATTTAAACAGGGCGAAACATATTCTACATGTTTTTCTTGTGGCTCACGAAAAAGAGAAGAACTCCTTTCTCTATAAGATCAGTTAGAGCGTGTTTGAAAAAAGCTCTAGAGCCTGATCTTACAGAACAAAGGAGTTCTTACTTTTTTCTTTATTTTTCACACAATCAGCAAAAATCCATGATTCTTTCAGCCTTATTTCTGATCATTTTCAAACATCTTATGATCTTCTTCCAGTTTCTCCTGAACCTGGCTGTCATAAATTTTCTCTTCTTTCTCCTCATCCCTTGACTTAGGCAGGATCAGGTTCAGACAGACTGCTATGATCGTTGCCAGCACAACCGGAGATTTTCCGAAAATGGTAGTCACCCATGCAGGCAGTGTGGCAAGTGCTGCATTGGCCTGGGAAACGCCCACACCAAGCGCTGCAGCCAGACCTACAATGGAGGAATTACGGTAATCCATCTCTGCAGAAGCTACCAGCTTCATACCGGTCATAGCAATAGATGCAAATACGGAAACTGTGGCACCACCCAATACGCACTGGGGAATCGTGGTCAGAAGTGCTGAAAATTTTGGCACAAATCCGGCAATTCCAAGGAAAGCAGCTGCCAGTCCCAGAACCCAGCGGTTGATAACCTTGGTCGTGGTAACAATACCAACGTTCTGACTGTATGTTGCAGTTGGAAGTCCTCCAAACAGGGCTCCAAGAATATTGGTAATACCATAAGCTACAATACCACCCTGAAGCTCTGAATCCTTTGGCGTCCGGTTCATAGCACCGATAGTAGTTGCAGAGTAGTCACCAATTGCCTGAATTGAGTTAATTGCAAAAAGCAGTCCGATGGCTACACATGCAGAAATCTCAAAATGCACTCCGAAGTGCAACGGCTGTGGTACCTGGAATACACTTGCCTTGCCCACGCTTGAAAGATCCACCATTCCGAATGGAATGGATACCACATATCCGGCCAGCATACCAATCAGAATAGAAGAAAGCTTCCAGATTCCTTTTCCAAAGTGGTTCAGGACTGTTACCACTGCAAGGGTAAAGAAAGCCACCAGCCAGTTCTGCCAGGAGCCATAATCCGGATTAGAGGTTCCACCAGCCATATAGTTGATCGCAGTGGGATACAGGGAAAGTCCGATGGTAAATACCACTGTTCCTGTGATCAGAGGCGGAAAAAATACCCTGATCTTTTTTACCATAATTCCCATGATAACGGCAACAACACCGCCTACAATCTGGGCTCCCAAAATGGTGTCGATTCCGTATCCGTCTGCAATGGCCTGCATACTTGGTACATATGCGAAGCTGACACCCATAATGATGGGAAGTCCTGAACCAATCCTGTACTTCTTCCCAATGGGAAAAAGCTGGAGTAAAGTAGACAGCGCAGCAACTACCAGAGCTGCCTGAATAAGAATGACCTGATCCTTATTCTCAAGCCCTGCTGCGCCTGCCACAATAATGGCAGGGGTGACACATCCCACAATCATTGCAACAACATGCTGCAACGCAAGAGGAAGGGCTTCCTGTATCCGCGGGATACCATCCGTTTCAAAAATACTGCCTCTCTTCATAATATTTTCCTGCTTTCTTTTGTTTTATACAGTATACCAAATAAGGCGTGCAAAAACAATTAGGTTAGCTCAAAATATTTGGATATAATATTCACAAAAAAGTCATCCTTTTTTTGTAAACATTTATCTGTTTCGTTTTTTTATCTTATGCCAGTTCTTTTTTCATGGTTAAAATATTCTGTCCGTCAACATATTCATAAGAAAGCTCATCCATGGTTTTCTTCACCAGGAAAATTCCAAGTCCGCCAATTTCTCTGTCTTCAATGTCCAGTGTAATGTCCGGATCTTTGTTTTCCAGTGGATTATAAGGGATTCCCTGGTCTATGAAAATCAATGTGATTTTCGGCGGATTATCTTCCATTTCAATTTGTATTGTGGCATTTCCGCTGCCCTTCCCATAAGCATAATAAGCAATATTTCCAAATATCTCATCTATGGCAACATCCAGCTGCATCTGAACCTTCAACGGACATTCCTTTTCTTCCAACACTTCATTTACAAATTCCGTAACTTTATCCACATTCTCTATCTTTGCTTCCACTGTAATACTTTTCAAATTTCACAGCTCCTTTCCCATACGCTACCAAGGCTTCTGTTGCCATCCCGCCTGGTAACCATACCTTTTTTCCTGCACTATGTAAAAAAGAATCCTGCACAAAATACAGAATTCCTTTATTAAATGCGCGCTGAACCGGTTCCTCACATGGTAAGTTCTCTGACCACTCCTAAAACCTGCCAGACCTGCAGCGCGTGTCACTCTATTGTTAAAATATCCGTAAACCCTGTAATCTCAAAGACTTCCTTTACAACTTCTCCCACATGGATCAGTTTCATACTTCCTTTTTTATTCATAACCTTCTGCAATTTCAAAAGCACACGCAGACCAGCAGATGAAATGTACTCAAGATCTGCAAAGTCAAGCACCAGTTCCTGTGTATCTTCCAGTTCCTTCTCTGCAAAAACATCCAATTCAGGAGCTGTGGTTGTGTCCAGTCTTCCTGACAGCATTACAGTATCTTTTGTTCCTTCATTTTTCTTTTCAATCTTCAGGCTCATATTCTTCTCCTTTTAAATCGGATTATTTTCACAGCTTTTCTCTTATGTCTATCAATTACTCTGATAAAACATTCTTCGTAAGGTTTTCACCGTATTTTATGGGTTTATTATACAAAGAATCAATATTTTGTGTCAAGTTTTATCAAGGATTTTTATCACGCCAATAACTCAAATGTATGATAAAGATCCATTCTCCCGAATCCCCAGTCCCGATTTGGATACTGCATCCGTTCTTCACGCTCCGCACCTCGTGTAATATAATTTTTCACGCTCGAGCCGGTAAAATAGGGTTGATTCCCACGTATCACCGCCCATTCGAACAGAAGTGCAGCCGCACCGGCAGTCTGAGCGGCAGAAAGGCTGGTGCCGGAGGCATTTCCGTAAAGACCGTTTAACAGGGGTATCCGGATCTGGACACCTGGGGCTGCTACCTGTGGAACTACATTTCCATCCGGCATAAAGCCTCTGCTTGCCTGGACATACAGGCTGTTGTCACGATACTGGTAAGCAGTCACGGTAATACTCTCCAGTGAATCTCCAGGTGCCGTCACTGTATTATAAGGCGATGGTTCCAGAAAATAGGTTTCCTCCGAAATCAGCCCCTGAACCGGCAGCCACATATGAAATCCTACATTCTGCCCATCTCTTCCTCTAACAAAAATACGCCAGATTCCAGGTACCGGCTGGATAAATTGAAAATATACCAGCGTATATCCGGTCTGCCTCTCAATAGAAACATAATTTACCTTCACCCTTGTTTCCACAAAGACAAAAGATAATTCCTGCGTCACCGCCCCCAGTGAAGCGCTGATATCCAGAATTTCCCCTGTAGGAGACTGCAAAGAAAGATTATAAATTTCTGGCGGCTCGCCCCAGAATTCCATGGTAAATCCTGGCTCCTTGTTTCCAACGCGAAGCTCCGCCAATGCCTGGTTTTCTCTCTCTGTAAGGCGGCCTGCGTAATGATGTCTTGCCGCTCCCTCATTTCCAGCTGCAACAGAAACTGAAATCAGCGAATACTGGGAAATATAATCCACATAAAGACTCAGTGGATTTTTCCCGATATGTGCTCCCTGGCTGCTGCCAATTCCAAGGCACAGAGAAAGAGGCATTCTTCTGTCATTCGCAATTCGCACTGCAAAATCCATTCCCATCATAATGTCATTTTCCTGGAAAAGCTCCGCTTCTGCAGGGAAAAGATAGAACTCCCGGAGATATTTTTTCGCAGGCTTCACTTTCACAATGATCAGTATGGCTTCTGGTGCGGCTCCAGAAAAATTCTCCTCAGGAAAATAATTTCCAGCCGCAATAGCAGCCATTCTGGTTCCATGGCCATCCGTATCCACAGAGGGCACAATTTCCAGAGGATTTCCGGAAGCCAGTGCCTGATCAATATCCTTTTTCCAGAAGACACGACCATAAGGCACTTCTTTCCCATCTCCCTCTAAGGTCTGGTCCCAGATGCAAAGGATTCTGCTGCCCATTTCGTTCTGAAAAACCGGATTCCGATAGTCAATTCCGGAATCCACAACCGCAACAGCTGTTCCGCTTCCTTTCAGCTGAAGGTAGGGCTGTTCCTGAAGCCGGGTAATTCCGGAAGCACTAAGGCCTCCAAGATCCATATGCGTATAACATTTTGGAATAGAACTGTAGGAATACGTATTGATATTCCACCTTCCAATTTCTGTCAAGGGTGCATAAACTACCCCGTAAATTCCGTTTATTTTCTGAAAACTAAAACCTGGGACATCGCCCAGGTCTTCCTGAAAATCGTCCATATATTTTACAATAAAATCCGCATACATCTCGTTCTGTGCCGGTGAAACTGACTCCTGCATACTCAAATTGCCCGCGTCTTTATTTCCCATAACTGCCCCTTAAAGCTTTTTCATTTAAGAGTATGCTTTATTTTTCATTTCAATGACTTGAAGCGTGTTTTCTCTGTACCAACATCACAATTCCTGCCAAAAATGTAAAGACTGAAATAAACTGCGACGTAGAAAGCACTCCCACACTTCCTCTTGCCAGATCTCCGCGAAAAAACTCTAGCACAAATCTTCCTGCACTATAAAAAATCAGATATGCCGCCGCTGTCTCTCCATCTTTTTTCTGGCTTCTCAAAATCAAGAGCAGCAAACCATAATGAAGAAAGTCAAGAATACTGGAATAAATCTGCGTAGGAACCAGCGCCACCCCATTTGGTGCAAAAGCAGACGTATGAAACGTAATGGAAAAAGCACCGGACGTTTCTTTTCCGTAACAGCATCCTGCCAGCAGGCACCCAATTCTTCCAAATCCCTGTGCAAGCGCTACAGAAGGCATTAACGTATCAAAAAACTTCAGAAAATCCAGTTTTTTCACCCTGCAATATACATACGCCGTGAAAATTCCACCAACAATTCCACCAAATACCACAAAGCCATCGGTCAGAGTAGCACTCAGGAACCCCGGATTTTCCAGGATACTTTTCCATTCTGTAATCCAATACAGGATCTTGGCGCCCAGAAATCCTCCCACTACGCACCATACCACCAGATAAAAAACGTGTTCATATGGCAGTTTCCGCTTTTTTGCCCTGTATTCTCCGGTAAAATAAGCTGACAGAATTCCAATGGCGATCATCAGTCCGTACCCATAGATCGTAAATGGACCAATCCGCAGAAGTTCATTTTTCATAAATTATTCTCTCCACTCAAAACCATTTTTTCCAGAACCTTAAAAGTTCCTTGTTTGCATGATCATTTTTAGGACTTTCCATACTCTTATCCGGATCACATTCCCCGCAGATATCCACCTGCAGGATTTTTCCATTCTCTTTTTCAAAATGAGAGCACAATGCCAGAAGTACTTTCAGCATCTCTTCTAAAGTCATATCCCCCTGGCTCCAGGTAGTGGCTGCTTCCTCCGGGCAGAGCACATCCTTATCAATTGAGACATACAGCGGTATATTTGCAGGAATTTCCAAGCTTCTGATCAATTCTTCCTCAGAACCTTTTTTCTCAGCCATATGCGACCTTGCCTCAGCCAGCCTCTCCCTGGACAAAAAATGCACTCTGTCCTTAAAGGGTTTTTCCACCTGCCCATACGCTTCCTCATCCGGCCCGATCAGCCAGACCTCCTGAAGCTTTTCCACCTCTTCCAGTGCACTTGCAATCCAGCCCCCGCAGGACAAAAGCCCTCCGAAAGCAGGAAGCTGCATGTCTGTATGATTGTCAAATACCAGCAGGTTGAAGGGCTCTTTCACCCGCCCGATCCCGATTCTGCTCATATAATGATAATTTCCGGAATCAATAAAATAAATTCCGGAAACCGGATATTTTTCCATTCGTTCCAGAATCTGCGCCTGGGCATCTCCATCGCAATAGCAGTTGGTTCCTGAAATATCACTCAGGTCTATCCAGGAAATCTGCTCTCCCTCATAGAACTGCTCATTCTGGTAAATTCCAGAAAAATCCATGATCACAACGTTCCTCTTCAATCCTTCCATTCCTCCAGAATTTCCTCTTCTTCCGGCTTCTGACTTGCCTGTTCTTCCTGATCCGCCTGCTCTTCCTGATCTGTCTGCTCTTCCTGATCTGTCTGCTCTTCCTGAGCACCTGTATTTTCAGCACAAGATTCGACTGTCGCAGTGTCAACCTTCTTCGCAGGTTCAAAACCTGAGTCCGGTGTTTCAGCATCTTTCACAGCCACATCAATATCTGTCACTTTATCCTCTTTCTTTCCATCACCAGCTGATCCATCCTGAATCTCTTTTTTCAGCCCGTGTTTCAGAATCAGATAAAAAATAATATCCAGCACTCCGTTCGCTACAAAAATACATCCTGAAATCTGTACGGTCATCCTGATTTCAGAAAATGGATTTACAAGGATCAGCACTCCAAGTCCTATAAAAATCAGACTTTCAACCAGAAATGCCTTCCAAACGCCCTGCCCGCGCTTCTTCAGTTTCATACTGCCGCGCATTATCCAGATGCTGTCCACCAGAATAAAAGCTCCTAGCATAAGAGTCAGCAGTTTCACAACCACAGTTGGATTCATAAACAAAAAGATACCGATCACCAACACGATCACACCGGAAAAAAGATCCAATATGGTAGAATTATCCTTTTCCAGAACAAAGATCAGAATGTGATAAACACCGGCCCCGATCAGAACCAGCCCAAATACCACCTTGCACAGAACATTCACCGTTTCTACAGGCATCAATGCCAGACACAGTCCAAAAAGAATATAAAATACAGATGTTGGAATCTGTCCTCTTAAAATTTTGCTTTTCTTCTCTTCCATCATTTAACCTCCAGTTATCCTCCGGTTCTTTTTGGACAGTATAAACCTTTTCGTGAAATTCGTCCACAAAAAGCCGGAAAAAGAGTATAATTTCCTATATAAAAAATCCATTTTTATACTTGAAGTTTTTCCCTGTGGTATTATAATGAATGTCGAAGGAAAATGAATTATGTCGTAACTGTTCAAACAGGGAACAGTTCCATTATATCTAATTTTTTATCGGAGAATTAAATTTTGAAAAATATTAAAAACAACAAAACCATTCTTGCCGTTATCCCAGCTGTCGTAGTGCTGGCTGCAGGGGTAGCTTTTTTTTGCTCTCGTTCAGGCAATACTGACAAACAATGTCAGGAAACAGTTGAACGTCTTCAGAAGCTTGAAACAGCCGATATCTCCAGTATAGAGGATGCGATCCGTGCACTTTCCGAGAAAGAAAAGCCCACCGGATCGGACTCAGAGGAGGGTGTTCTTGGCGATATTCTCACAGATGTACAAATTAAACAGGCATTTCAGGGAACTGTTATTGTAGGGGACTCTATTACAGAATCAATTGCAGAATATGGTTTTCTTGACACCAGTATTGTAGTTGCCAAGCTGGGACTTCGTATTGACGATGCAGATGACCAGATCAATACCGCCATCAGTCTGAATCCAAGCGTATTTTTCCTGTCCTTTGGAGCAAATGACCTGGAAATTTACAATGGTGATTCCTCTGCTTTTATTGACGCCTACCGTGTGAAAGTGAAACAGATCCAGAATGCTCTTCCGGATACTGCCATTTACATCAACAGCATTCTTCCCATCCAGCAAAGCGCCATCGACCAAAGTCCTGCCCTTGCTTATTATGACAGCTTTAATCAGGCACTCAGGGACTTTTGTGACGAAATGGGATGCACTTTTATAGACGATACATTCCTTGTAGACGAAAGCATGTATGAGCCGGATGGTGAGCATATGGTTTACAACTACTACCCCAAATGGCTTACTTATATGGCAGAAAGGGCAGGTCTCGTATGAAGCTGAATACCAAACGAAATATCCTCTCAGATTTTTCCGGCAAACTGAGCGGCAATCTGAAGAAAAATAAAAATCAGGGAACCAGCATCCTTTCTGATTTCAAGCTTACCGGTTCCCTTATCATAAAATCCGTCATGGTAATTTTCCTGGTTGTCTATCTGGGACGCCTCTATGTGTCCGACTACGCAGCAGACGTATCCATGGACAAAATATCTGCATCCCTTGAACAGGTTTCCGGTCTTACGGACCTTAGTGAGCCAGGGGTTTCCGGTCTTCGCCGTTTTTATCAGATTGATGAGAATGACATAGACAGCTACTTTTTCCGTAAAGCAGCCTCCCCAATGTCTGTAGACGAAGTTCTGGTAGTTAAGGCTAATTCTTCTTCTGAGGCAGGCGCCTATTTAGAAGCAGCTCAGGCTCATCTTGAAAGTCAGAAGAACATTTTCGAAGGCTATGGAACTGATCAGATGGCACTTCTCGGAGAAGCTTCTGTAGAAAAGCGCGGTGCCTATGTCTGGTATTTCTGCGGTGAAAACGCCCAGGAACTTCGCCAGGCTTTATTATCCATGATATAGGAGAATTGACGTTATGGTATTTAACAGTGTAATTTTTATATTTTGTTTTCTTCCCTTATTTCTGCTGATCTACTATTTCGTGCCGGCCAAGGCCCGTAATCCGGTACTTTTCGCAGGAAGCCTTTTCTTTTATGCATGGGGAGATCCTACCTATCTGGTTCTTATGCTGTTTTCCAGCTTTTTCAATTATTACATAGGCAAAGAGCTTGGGAAAATAACCGATGAAGATCCGTCCCGCAAGCGAAACCTTATTTTCGCAGTAGTGATCAACCTTCTGATCCTGGGATTTTTCAAATACTGGGGATTTCTTCTTGATACCATCAGCGGTGTCACAGGACTGAAGCTTACCTATCCGCAGCTTGCATTGCCCATCGGACTTTCTTTCTATACCTTTAAGAATCTGTCCTACATCCTGGACATCTATATGGGAAAAACAGAACCCTGTAAAGGATTTTTTCCATATGCCGTATACAGCACCATGTTTCCGCACATGACAGCCGGACCCATTGTCCGCTACACTGACATTTCGGAATCCATCAGCCGTCGCAGTATAAACACAACGCGCCTCGGTGCAGGTGCAGAGCTCTTTATCAAGGGGCTTTCCAAGAAGGTTCTCCTTGCAGACAATCTTTCCGCTCTGTACACCACCCTTCAGGCTTCCGGTACTACCTCCTTTGTGGGAACCTGGCTTGCCATTGGCGCATATACACTGGAGCTGTATTTCGATTTCAGCGGATATTCCGATATGGCCATCGGTCTTGGACAAATGCTGGGCTTCAATTTCAACAAGAACTTTGATTATCCTTACATTTCTACCAGCGTCTCTGAATTCTGGCGCCGCTGGCATATTTCTCTTGGAAGCTGGTTCCGTGATTACATCTATATCCCACTGGGAGGCAACCGTGTTTCCACAGGCCGACATATCCGCAACATCCTTGTGGTATGGGCACTCACTGGTCTCTGGCATGGCGCCAGCTGGAACTTTGTGTTCTGGGGCATTTACTACGGTCTCCTTCTTCTGGCAGAGAAATTCCTTCTTGGACGTTTTCTTGAGAAGGCACCTGTCTGGCTTCGCAATTTATATACCATGTTTGCCGTGATCATCGGCTGGGTATTTTTCAGCCAGACCACACCTGCAGCCATAGGAAAAATGCTGGGATCCATGTTTGGATTGGGAGCTTCCTGCTTCGCAGACCGTGCCTCCCTGTATGCATTGAAATCCGGACTGATCCTGATGATCATTTCCGTAATCAGCTGCCGTCCGGGGCTTTATCAGTATTTCAAGCGCCTTGCAAGACGCAATACTTACCTTGCCGCAGTGATAAACGCAATCCTGTTTTTCCTCTGTATTGCGTATATGATCTACAGTTCCTACACACCATTTATGTATCAGCAGTTCTAGAGCGTGTCTGAAAAAGTTCTGAACTGATACCGTATTAATTGGAGGACCCATGAAAAAGAAACCAAACGGATACCGCTATTTTTATCACCTGACCGGATGCCTTTTCGGAATCTTCATCCTGGCAGTACTGATAATCAATTTTTTTGTTCCGGACCGGGGCTTTTCCCAGAAGGAAAACCGTGTGCTGGCCTCCCGTCCGGCTATCAGCGTTTCACAGCTCACATCTGGCAAATTTGCTGACGGTTATGAAACCTATGTAAATGACCAGTTTTTTCTTCGTGACTGGTGGATCACACTGCGCGCCACAGCTCAGCGTATCCTTGGAAATACGGAAGAAAACGGTGTTTTTCTTGGCAAAAACGGCTACCTGATGGAGGATTTTACAGCACCCTCCCAGGAGCGTCTGAACCGTACCGTAAACGCTATGACAGATTTTGCAGCAAGGCATTCTGATCTATCCCAGTATGCGCTGATCGCGCCAAATGCCGTGAATATCCTTTCAGATAAGCTCCCTGCCCTGGCTGCTGCCACTGACCAGAATCCTTATCTGGATGCAACTGCCGCTGCTCTTGAAAAGGCAGGTGTCACTTTCGTGGATGTGCGTGACACCCTTTCCCAGCACAAGGATGACGGAATTTATTACCACACAGACCATCACTGGACTACTCAGGGAGCTTACTTTGCTTATATGCAGCTTGCAAAGGTACTTGGAATCGATTCTTCTTCCATCTCCTACGACAAGCTCCCGGTTTCCATGAGCTTCCAGGGAACCCTTTCTGCCAAAAGCGGTTTCCGTGCTTCTGAGAAAGAAGAAATGGATGTCTTTCTTCCAAGAGATGACTCGGTTCCTTCCTCTGTTGTAAATTATGTAGACGAACAGAAAAAAACAGCCAGCTTTTACGATACCAGCAAGCTGGAAACCAGAGACAAATACGCCATGTTCTTTAACGGAAACCATGGCAAGGTTGTGATCACCACTCCTACAGAGGAAAACCGTACCTTACTTGTGATCAAAGACTCCTACGCAAACAGCCTGATCCCTTTCCTAGCGCCTTACTACCGCAAGATTGTTATGGTAGACCCTCGTTATTTCTATGACGATCTGGAAGAACTGATGCAGGTAGAGGAAATTCAGGAAGTACTTTATCTGTATAATGCAAATACATTCTATTCAGATACTTCCCTGGAGCTTGCACTTATGCCTCAGAGCAGTACAGATTCCACACCTGACAGCATTGAAACGGATAACACAGATACTGCTTCTGCTTCTTCTGACAACGCTTCTGCTGACAATCCAGAAGCTTAAAGCGTATCTGAAAAAGGCTTTCTGCAAGATATGCGTCACAATTTGTGGGAATGATTTTTCAGACATACTTTAGTCTTATTTCCTTCTGCCAGACAGGCAGGAGGATTTTTTTTCCAAATTTCATTGTACAACTCATGCAAATTCGCTATAATTACTTTATTAAGCAGCTATTTTCTGCAAAGTGTTTTTTGGAACGCAGTTCGCAGAAATCCCAATAAAACAGAATCCTGCAAGCAGGATTCTCCGCCTGCGGCTGGTCGCCTCCAGCGACATCCAGCGCATGTTTGAAAAAGGCTTTCCGCTGCAGTGCGAAGCGGGTAACTGTGAAGGTACTGGACAGTTACCTTTATTAAACATTTAGGAGCGAAATTATGAAAATAGTATTAGAACATCTCACAAAGCAGTTTCCGCCCCGTGGAAGAAAGGCTCAGGAGCCGGTCACAGCTGTAAGCGATTTCAATTTCGAAATTCCTGACGGTCAGCTGATCGGACTTCTCGGCCCCTCCGGCTGCGGGAAAAGTACTACCCTGAATATGATCTGCGGCCTGGAGAAACCAACCAGCGGCAGAATTCTTTTCGGCGATGATGATGTGACTTCATTTCCCCCAGAGCGGCGCGGCGTTGGTATGGTATTTCAGAATTATGCACTTTACCCCCACCTCACAGTGAAGCAGAACATCCTCTTTCCTCTTCAGAATCTGAAAGGAAAGGACAAGCTTTCCAGATCCCAGATGGATGAGCGGGCTCAGAATGCAGCCCGTCTGGTGCAGATCACAGAGCTTATGGACCGACGTCCTTCCGAGCTCTCCGGCGGTCAGCAGCAGCGCGTAGCCATTGCCCGTGCACTTGTAAAAATGCCACGCGTACTGCTTCTCGACGAACCGCTCTCCAACCTGGATGCCAGACTCCGCCTCCAGACCCGGGAAGAGATCCGCAAGATCCAGCGGGCTACAAAGATCACAACTGTCTTTGTCACCCATGACCAGGAGGAGGCCATGAGCATTTCCGACATGATCGTAGTCATGAAGGATGGTGTGGTACAACAGATCGGGAAGCCCCAGAACGTTTACGACAGCCCTGTAAATCTGTTTGTTGCCAAATTCCTTGGTACCCCTCCCATCAATGTATTTGAGGGGCAGATCCGTGGCGGAAGCCTTTACATCGGTGAAAATGCGGTTCTTCTCACACCTGGGATCTCCGACCAGCCGGTTTCTGTGGGAATCCGTCCGGAGGGATTTATCCCCGATGAGAAGGGAGCGCTCTGTTGCCAGCTTGGAGGCATGGAAGTAATGGGACGTGACATCTCTGTTGTCTCCACCCATGCATCCTCCGTAAATCCTGTGATCCGCTCCATCATCAGCTCTGACACCCAGATCCGGCTTGATGCAAAAACCATCCGTTTTTCTATCAAGCCAAACAAAATCTTCCTGTTCCGGCATGATACCGGTGAACGGATCAACCTTTAAAGGGAGGCTCCTATGAACAAACGAAACTTCAAAGGCTGGCTGTACCTTCTGCCGGCTATGCTTTTTCTGGGTATTTTCATGGTCTACCCTCTTATCGATGTTTTTATCTATTCCTTTGAAGAGGGCTATAATTCCGCTTCCCAGACTTACTATGGGACAGGTATGTACAACTATTCCTACGTCCTTCATGACCCATATTTTCTCCAGGCGATCCGGAATACCTTTATCCTGGTTGTGATCACAGTGCCCCTTTCCACTTTGCTGGCACTTCTGATTTCCGTTGCCTTAAGTTCTGTGAAGGCTCTGAAAAAACTTTTCCAGACCATTTACTTTCTGCCATATGTAACCAACACACTGGCCGTTGGACTGGTATTCATGATTCTTTTCAAAAAAACCGCTTATTCCGACGGACTGATAAACCTGGTGCTGAAGCTGTTTGGACAGGGACCTGTAGATTTTATTGACGGACCATACTGGGCGAAGATGCTGGTATTATGTATTTATACCATCTGGATCGTTATGCCTTTTAAGGTACTGATCCTTACCAGTGCCCTGGCTTCTGTAAACCAGAATTATTACAATGCAGCCCGGGTAGACGGTACCTCCAGATTCCGTATTTTTATCCGGATCACCCTACCGATGATCTCTCCCACTGTTTTCTATCTGATCATCACTGGTTTTATCGGTGCATTCAAGGCTTACAGCGATGCAGTTGCCCTTTTTGGCACAGACTTAAACGCAGCTGGCATGAACACCATCGTAGGCTATGTTTACGACATGCTTTACGGAAATGGCGGCGGCTACCCGTCCTATGCCTCAGCAGCAGCGATCCTGCTGTTTGTTATTGTTTTGACAATCACCTGCATAAACCTGCTTGTAAGCAAAAAACATGTATACTACTCGTAACGGTGAAGGTTCACCCTCTTTATCTGAAAGGTATTTTCGGGCAAAATCTCTCACAAATTGTGACGTACATTTTACAGAAAGCCTTTTTCAAACACGCTCTAGTACATCGTTTCGTAAATAACTACACCAATCGCGTAGGATGTGGATTCGAGTGTGCAGGCATAAAAACGCAGGCGTAGCGGGCTACGCCGAGGCTTTTATGCCTGTGCAATCGGATTCACAGACAAGTGAGTGGTATAGTTATTTCGAAAACGATGTACTAGTCTTCATAAAGGAGAAAACATGGAAAAAGATACCACTCAGTTTACAAAATCGGAGCATACTGCCGCCAGACGGCATTCCCTGGGAAACATCCTTGTCTACCTGCTGCTTACCATCTGGGCTCTGGTTGTACTGTTTCCTTTTTACTGGATGCTTCTTACCTCTGTAAAAAGCTACAGTTCCTACAACGCAGAGCACATTCCCACCTTCTTTACACTGACGCCCACCCTGCAGAATTATGCAGATGCCTTTACAGCAGTGCCCCTGGGAAAATATCTGCTGAACACACTGATTTTCACAGTTGCCACCACTGCTATTATGATGGTTGTGATCACACTGTCCGCCTTTGCTTTCGCAAGGCTTGAATTCAGAGGGAAAAATCTGGCTTTCACTTTATTCCTTTCCCTGATGATGATTCCAAACGAACTTGTGATCATTACCAATTTTGTGACCATCACCAACCTGGATATGCGGAACACCTTCCTTGGGCTGATCCTGCCATCTGTCACCTCTGTATTTTATATTTATCTTCTGAAAGAGAATTTCGAACAGATACCGGATGAGCTTTACCGTGCAGCCAAAGTGGACGGAACCTCAGATCTGAAATACCTTTGCAAGGTGATGATTCCCATCTGTAAGCCTACCATGGTCACCATTGCTATCCTGAAGGTGATCGAATGCTGGAATTCCTACATTTGGCCAAGACTGATCACCGATGACCAGAACTACTATCTGGTTTCCAACGGAATCCAGGAGATTCGCGAAAACGGTTTCGGTCGTGAAAATGTCCCTGCTATGATGGCGGCGGTAGTTGTGATTTCCCTGCCCCTGATCATTTTGTTCCTGCTTTTCAGAAACAAGATTATGTCAGGAGTTTCAAGAGGAGGTACAAAAGGATGAGACTATTCAGACAAAAACATCCTGGAGCGTTCCACAAAAAGCCCTTCCTGCTTTTTTCCCTGGCTGCCCTTTCTTCTGTGACTCTGCTTACAGGCTGTCATGGCGCGAAGGACCAAAGTGCCTTTACCATTCCCGGGGAATTTGACACCTCCAGAGATTACGAGATCACTTTCTGGGCCAAAAACGACACAAACAAAACCCAGACCGAAATCTATAAAAAGGCAATATCCGATTTTGAAGCCCTGTACCCCAATATCACCGTAGATCTTCGGCTTTACACGGACTACGGCAAAATCTACAACGATGTAATCACCAACATCGCCACAGGCACCACTCCGAACGTATGTATCACCTACCCGGACCATATTGCCACCTACCTTACGGGAAACGATACCGTTGTCCCTCTGGACGATCTGATGGCAGATTCCAGCTACGGACTTGGCGGTGATAAGCTTGAATTCGCCTCAGTGAAAAAAGATGAGATCATTCCCCGTTTTTTACAGGAGTGTTCTTTTTCCGGTCACTATTATGCACTGCCTTTCATGCGCTCCACAGAAGCCTGCTATGTAAATAAAACCTATGTGGAAAAGCTTGGATACACCCTTCCGGAAACCCTCACATGGGATTTTGTGTGGGAAGTAAGTGAAGCCGCCATGGCGCAAAATGCAGATGGAACCTACAAGGTCAACGATCAGAATGTGCTGATTCCATTTATAGACAAATCCACAGACAATATGATGATTGAAATGCTAAAGCAGAAAAATGCAGGATATTCCACTGACAGCGGAGAAATCCAGCTTTTTAACGACACCACGGCAAGTCTGCTGGATACCATCGCGGAGCATGTAAAAACCGGTGCTTTTTCCACTTTTAAAATTTCCAGTTATCCGGCTAACTTCCTGAATGCAGGGCAGTGTATCTTTGCCATAGATTCCACAGCAGGCTCCACCTGGATGGGTACAAACGCCCCTCTTGTGGACATCAGTTCTGATGCTCTGGTGGATTTTGAAACAGAGGTTATGACCATTCCACAGTTTGATCCGGATAATCCGCAGATGATTTCACAGGGACCTTCTGTATGTATCTTCAATAAGAAAGACCCTCAGGAAGTGCTGGCCTCCTGGCTCTTTACACAGTATCTGCTCACAAATGACGTACAGACCGCTTATTCTGAAACGGAAGGTTATGTGCCGGTTACCAGCAAAGCCCAGGAATCCGACCAGTATCAGGATTATCTTTCCAGGGAAGGGGAAGACAATTCCACTTACTACGATGTAAAAATAAAAGCTTCCAGGCTGCTCCTTGACAATGTAGAGCACACTTTTGTTACCCCTGTATTTAACGGCTCCGCTTCTTTACGTGATGCTGCAGGACAGCTGATTGAAAGCGTGACCAAATCTGTCCGAAGAAAACAGGAGATTGATGATGCCTATATTGATAAACTTTACAGCGATGTTACCTCCCTGTATCACCTGGATCAGATTTCTTCTGAGCAGTCCTCCGGGAAAAAAGAGCTTGGACCTCTTCCCGCAGAATCCAGAATTCTTCTTGGAAGTCTGGCAGTAGTCTGGGGTCTGATTCTTCTTTATCTTTTACTTGAACGATTAAAGAAGAAAAAAGGTTACTGTTCACTTCGTTCACAGTAACGCGCTTCGCGATGCACAGAAATCATGCATTCGCATGATTTCGCGCCGCAATTCTCGGGTTTTCTGTGAACTTTGTTCACAAAAAACGCCTCGCGGAACGTTACCAGTGAACAGTAACGAAAAAAGCGTAATATTTAAGCTTGATTTCCCCATAATTTTGTTTATAATAAAAGTGATTGTGTACAATCGTTTTTGACAGATGACTTTACACTCACCTTGTCAGACATCTGAATTTACGTACCCAGAAAGGAGATACTATGAAAAAAAGACTTGTATTACTGATGGCGCTCTCTCTTACATTTGCATTCCCGGCAGCTGTTATGGCTGAGGATACCACTGCTGCAGAGGAAACTGCTGATGACACAGAAGCAGCTGACAGCACTGCAGAAGATGCAGATGTGAAATCCGAAGGTGTTATGACCCATGACGAATACCTTGCAGCAGCTGTTGATGACGAAGTTACCATCGAGACCTATGTACAGGCAAAGCAGTCCTGGTGGGAAGATAAAGCTACCTTCTATACCCAGGACAAAGATGGTGCATACTTCATTTATAATATGCCATGCTCCGAAGAAGACTATGAGAAGCTGGTTCCGGGAACCAAGATCAAAGTAACCGGATATAAGGCAGAATGGTCTGGCGAGATTGAGGTTGCAGATATTTCCTCTTTCGAGATTGAGGATGGCGAATACATCGCAGAGCCGCTTGATGTAACAGATCTTCTTGGTAAGGACGAGCTGATCGATCATCAGAACGAGCTGGTATCTTTCAAGGGAATGACCGTAGAAGCTGCCGGACAGGATGCTGACGGAAACGATGTAGCTTACCTTTACAATTACGATGGATCCGGTTCTGAGGGAGATGACCTTTACTTCAACGTTTCCCTTAACGGCGAAACCTATACTTTCACAGTAGAGTCTTATCTCTGTGACAAAGACAGCGATGTTTACAAAGCCGTAGAAGCTTTGAACATTGGCGATAAGATCGATATGGAAGGCTTTCTGTACTGGTATGAGGGCGTAAACCCGCACATTACATCTGTTACAGCAGCTGAATAATTTCACATAATTCCAGACAAAAAACACCCGGGCACAGCTTCCTTTATGAAGCACATATGCCCGGGATTTTTTATCCGATTTTTGTATTCCTGTATACATGTACCCAATATATAATTTCCACCACTGCCGTAATTCCCCATGAGAAAATATACAGCAGATATAAAGACGGAATCGTCTTAAAGTAGGCAAACACCGTATTTACCCATACCATTCGGAAAATACAGGATCCTATAATTACAATAACCGTAGGAATAACACTCTTTCCAAGAGCACGGGAAGCTGCAATGGCACTGTCCATAAATGCAGAAAATCCATAACTGAAACCCATAATCGTAAGTCGTTTCATTCCGGCATCCACAACCGCAGGATCATTGGTAAAAAGTCCCAGGAACTGTCTGCCGAATATAACCAGTGCAATACCACCTATAGTTCCAATTCCAAAGGAATAAGCCAGGCTGACCAGATAACTGTTTCGCACTCTTTTTCTTTTCCCTGCACCGTAATTCTGCCCCATAAAGCTTCCGCAGGCTGTATAAAAAGCAGCCATGGAGTCATACAAAAGAGCATCCGCATTTGCCGCAGCGGAATTACCTGCCACCATCGTAGCATCAAAGGTATTGACGCCTGCCTGGATAAACAGATTTGCCACCTGAAAAATACCGTTTTGCAATCCTGCCGGAAGACCGATCTGGATGAGGTATCCTGCCATTCTCTTGTCAAACCTCAGTTTGGAAAGACGAAGTGCATAATCCCCGCCCACTTTTACCAGAGCCCGGAGGATTAGAAACGCAGATAAATACTGGGAAATAATACTTGCAGCTGCAACACCTGCCACATCCATTTTACAGACAATTACAAAAAACAGATTCAATACTATATTTACAATACCAGCTGCACCCAGATAATACAAAGGCTTCTTCGTATCTCCAAAAGCACTGCACACCGCATTACCAAAATTATAAAGAGCCATTGCCGGCATTCCCAGAAAATAGATCCTTATATACAGTACTGCACCATCCAGAAGTTCTTCCTTGGTATTCAACAGCTCCAGAATTCCCTTTGAAAAGAGCAGTCCAAAGATCAGTACGATCATCCCCGCAGCCATACTTACCAAAAGAGCCGTATGTATCGTCTTGATCGTACTTTCTTTATCCTTCGCTCCGAAAAATCTTGCCACCAGAACATTGGTACCGCCGCCCATACCGATCAGAAAGCCCGTAAAAAGAGTTACAAGCGTAGTAGTGGATCCCACTGCCCCCAATGATAAAGAGCCCGCAAACTGACCAATAACCGCGATATCAGCCATATTAAACAATACCTGCAAAAAGTTGGTCAGCACCAGAGGGATACTAAAAAGCAGCATTTTCCCCCAGATAGAGCCTGTGGTCAGGTCCTGTCTGTCCTCTTTCATTTCAATTCTTCTCCTTCGTCAAATCCAAAATTTCTTCCGGCACTGCACCTCGAAACTGTTCAGAACTTTCAATGCAGCTCGCACCCCTTCAGATCAAGCCAAACCTATTTTGCACCGGAATTTTGTGCGCAAATAAAGCTCTTGAATAAATCAAGAGCTTTAAGAGGTGCCACCCAGATTTGAACTGGGGATAGAGGTGTTGCAGACCTTTGCCTTACCACTTGGCTATGGCACCATATTATTTAGTTCTTCGCAGAAGCGAATGACTCCAAGGGGATTTGAACCCCTGTTACCGCCGTGAAAGGGCGGTGTCTTAACCGCTTGACCATGGAGCCTTATCAAATCGGGCTTCATGCTCCGATTAAACTCCCCCTGTTGGACTCGAACCAACGACACTTCGGTTAACAGCCGAATGCTCTACCGACTGAGCTAAGGAGGAATATAAAGGTTTGCACCTTCAAAACTACATACATGTTACATCCTTGTGGAATATTTGTCAAGAATCTTTTTCAAAACCTTGCGATTGTTGGTCAAGCCCTCACCCTATTAGTAACAGTCAGCTCCATGCATTACTGCACTTCCACCTCTGCCCTATCTACCTCGTCGTCTTCAAGGGGGTTTACTTCTTTCGAATGGGACATCTCATCTTGAGGGGGGCTTCAC
>NZ_JBDGDM010000045.1:0-36733 GCF_040908885.1 Ruminococcus sp. RTP21358st1_G6_RTP21358_211008 | reverse complement strand
GTCCGCACGTCTGGAAGCCTCTTCCTTTGTCATCAGTTTCAGGGCAACCGGTGCCATCATAATATTCTGCTTTACCGTCTTGTGTGGAAACAGATTAAACTGCTGGAAAACCATTCCGATCTTCTGACGATGTCGATTTATGTCAACCTTGGGATCTGTGATATCTGTTCCTTCAAACAGGATTTTACCTCCTGTAGGCTCCTCCAGAAGGTTGAGAGAACGAAGGAAAGTGGATTTACCAGAGCCAGATGGTCCAATAATGGCAACAACCTCGCCCTGACAGATATCTGTGGAAATTCCATCCAGAACCTGATTGGATCCAAACGCTTTTTTCAGATCCTGTACCTGGATCAAAACTTTACTCTTATCAACGCTCACTGGTTCTCAGTCTCCTCTCCAGTTTATTCATAAAGAAGGTCAATACCATGACCACGATCAGATAAATTGCAGCTGCTGCCAGAAGAGGCATAAAAGCATTGTAGGTACGGCTCTGGATCAGCATTGCACCCTTGGTCAGGTCCATCATTCCGATGTAACCGATAATAGAAGTTTCCTTGATCAGCACGATAAACTCATTTACCAGTGCAGGAAGCACATTCTTAAACGCCTGTGGAATGATAATAAGACGCATGGTCTGGGTAAAATTAAGTCCCAGGCTACGTCCTGCCTCTGTCTGTCCCTGATCAATTGACATGATTCCGGAACGGACGATCTCCGCAACGTAGGCACCTGAATTGATACCAAATGCCAGACTTCCTACCAGAATCTCATTGACACTTACAGAACCAAAAACTACAAAGTTCATGATCAGAAGCTGGATCACAGTAGGTGTTCCACGGATCACAGTCAGATAAACTCTGCAGATGGAGTTGGCAATTTTAAAATTCCCGGATTTATCGTGGGAAGAACGGATAATTGCCACCAGAAAACCGATACAGATACCGATCAACAGGGCGAAAACAGTGATGATCATGGTATTTTTCAAACCATCCAGCAGCCAGGTGTATCTGTCATCTTTTATAAAATTGATATAAAAATCGTGTCCAAATTTTTCAAACATATTATTTCCCTTTTTATTTGCTTATCTAATGGTGCAGTGCCTGCTTCTCTTTCGGCACCATTCCATATAGGAAAAGCTGCCAGAACTGTATGCTGGCTGTTTTCATTCTTTCAGTCAGTAACATTAGTAGGAGTCACCTTGATCTGCCTGTATCCAAAGCTTATACATTCCAAGCTTTTCCCAAACAGCATTCATCTAGGTGACTCACACTTCTCTGACAGCTTATGCTGTATTATTTCTATCAGTCAGCTTTTACAATGATAACCTGGCTTGCATTTGCATAGGTGTCTGTGAAATCAACGCTCTCCAGACGATCCTCTGTAACGGTCATTCCGGCAGCACCGAAATCAGCTTTTCCAGACTGCACTGCAGCAAGGATTGCATCAAACTCCATATCGTCGATCTCAAGCTCATATCCAAGCTTATCGCAGATTGCCTGTGCAATATCAGCGTCGATACCAACAATCTCATCACCGTCACGGTACTCATATGGCTCGAACTCAGCGTTTGTTGCCATTACAAGAGTTCCGTTGGAACGGTCTACATCTTCCGGAGACTCATATGGTGTCTCGCCAATGTTATCACCGATGTAGTTGTTCATAATATCATCAACAGTTCCGTCCTCTTTCAGTTCTTTTAATGCGCCGTTAATCTTGTCAAGAAGCTCATCATTGCCTTTCTTCAGGCAGATTGCATACTCTTCTTCAACGAATGGCTCGTCCAGGATCTTCAGTCCGTCTGCATTCTCAACAAATTTCTGAGCTGGCTGTGAGTCGATGATCACACAGTCAATCTGACCGGCCATAAGTGCCTGGATTGCTTCGCTTCCTTTGCTGTAACGCTTAACAGTTGCTCCGTCAGCCTCATATTCACTAGCTTCAATATCACCGGTTGTACCAAGCTGTACACCGATTGTTGCATTCTTAAGATCATCCTTTGACTCAACAGTTGCAGCAGATACGCCAGCAGTCATGGAAACTGCCATTACTGTGCCAAGTGCAAGAGCTACTAATTTTTTCATATTCTTTTCCTCCTCTTAATCTCATATACAGAACCAGTTCCTTATATCTTCATCCACATAGTAAGCTGTTGCTATTTATTTCTTCCACAACAACCGACTTCACAAGATGGGGACATAATTATTCATGCTTTCTGCATATTCATTCATCTATCTTTTCCTCATTTTATCAGCTTTTGGGAAAAATGCAAGAGTTTCCATAAATTTCCCCAACTTCTTTGTCATTATTTGGAAAAATTCACTTTTTGATAACAGATCTGTGTTATGATATGATTCGTGTGGAGTAATTAAATAATTGAATGACCAAGGCGTTAACCGCCTAAACAGGAGGTATTTGTTATGAAATTTACAAAAATGCATGGTATCGGCAACGATTATGTATATGTGAACTGTTTTAAAGAAACTGTGAAAGATCCATCAGCAGTTGCCAAATTTGTGAGTGACAGACATTTTGGAATTGGCTCAGACGGACTGATTCTGATTAAGCCGTCTGACATTGCAGACTGTGAGATGGATATGTACAACCTGGATGGTTCCCAGGGTGCTATGTGCGGCAATGGCATCCGCTGTGTAGCCAAGTATGCTTACGATTACGGCATTGTAAACAAGACCAGTATCAGCGTAGCGACCAAAAGCGGCGTGAAATATCTGGATCTTTCTATCCGTGACGGAAAAGTCAGTATGGTAAAGGTCAATATGGGCGCCCCTATTCTTCAGGCTTCTCTGATTCCAGTTGTATCTGAGTCTGAGCAGGTCGTAAATGCCCCTATTGAAGTAGACGGACAGATTTATCACTTTACAGCTGTTTCCATGGGAAATCCTCACGCCATCGTATACATGAATGACGTAGACGGGCTGGAAATCGAAAAGATCGGTCCATCTTTTGAAAACCATATAAATTTCCCTGACCGCGTCAATACCGAATTCGTAAAAGTCATCGACCGACACACTGTCCAGATGAGAGTCTGGGAGCGCGGTTCCGGTGAGACTCTGGCTTGTGGAACAGGTGCCTGCGCAGTTGCAGTTGCTTCTATTTTGAACGGGCTGGTTGACCGTGATCAGCCGGTTACCGTGAAGCTTCTTGGTGGCGATCTTAATATTTTCTGGGACGAAAATGACGATCAGGTTTATATGACTGGTCCGGCGACTACTGTATTTGATGGGGAAATTGATCTGGGATTTCTTGGAGAATGACTCAATAAAAAGGCCCTTGCGGACTGTAGGCATTTTGTAATGCTTACACCGCAAAGGCCATTATTCTTTCTACAATAAATACTGCACCACAGGCAAGAAGCGCCACAGTCAGCAGACTCTTCTCTTTGTACGCTGCAATCAGCGCCACTACAAATCCCACTACAGCTGAAATTACACTTGCCGTTGCCGACAAAATCGCCGGAAACGTCATAGCTGCCAGACAGGCATAGGGCACATAAAACAGAAATGATTTTATAAAAGGATTGGTAATCTCCTTCTTCGCCAGTGCCAATGGCAGCATACGGATCAAATATGTAACGCCAGCCATAACCAGGATATAAATATAAACATTAGGCTTCATGAGCTTCCTCCTTGGCATTTTCTTCATCAACCGGGCAAAGCCATGCTGCCAGTCCGGCTACCAGAATTGTAGTAATAATAATCACAAATCCGGATGAGACTTTCGATAATACAGGAACCCAGGCAAATAATGCGCTCACTGCCATTGCTCCAAGAACAACCAGAAGCACTGCTTTGTTTTTCTTGGATGGCGGAATAATGACAGCCAAAAACATTCCATAAATGGCAACTCCAAGTGCACTCATAATAAAATTAGGAAGAATACTTCCTGAAATAGCTCCAAGCAGGGTTCCAATGGTCCATCCCGGGATTGCTACACTCATTACACCATAATTATAAAACGCACTGACTTTCCCCGGTTTACTGGCACTGACTCCGAATATCTCATCTGTTACGCCAAATGCAACTCCGTAACGATGCCCCCAAGTTTCATCACGTCTTAGCTTCTGTGAAAGGGAAAACGACATCAGACAGTATCTCAGATTGATAATCAGCTGAGTAAGTGCCATTTCCCATAAGGAACCTCCTGCTATGATAATATCAAGACCTGCAAATTGTCCCGCTGACGTAAGATTCGTCAAAGAAATCAAGACCGCCTGCCAGATAGACAGTCCGCCCTGCACCGCCATCATACCAAACGTAAAGGAAACAGCCAGATACCCCAGGGCAATGGGGATTCCATCTGTAATTCCTTGTTTAAAGCTCTCTTTTTTCATGAGAGATTTCCTCCGGTTTCTTCTGTAGTCACGCAAAGAGCCTGGGAAACAGTTTTGGCCTCCCAGGCTCTCTCATTGTAGCACTTTACACTAATAAATTCAACTATTATCCCTTGTATTCTCACTTTCTCTCTACAATCTTGTAATAAACCTTCGCTGTCAGCCCATAAATCACGCCATAAACCAAAGCAAATACCAATAATGTCACCACCGTGCATCTGGCAAACAAACCGCTGTTTGTCATGCTAAACAGCGCCAGCAGTCTCTTTACCATAGGAAATGCCATAGCAATATGCAGTGCTGCCATTCCAAGAGGAAGGAAAAATACCATAAGGATCTGTCTGTGAATGGAAGATTTCACCTCTTTATGAGTCATGCCCACCTTCTGCATGATCTCGAACCGTTCCTTATCCTCATAGCCCTCTGAAACCTGCTTGTAGTAAATGATCATAGCCGCCCCCATCAGAAACAGCAGTCCAAGGAAAATTCCAAGGAACAAAATTCCACCGAACATACTGTAAAAACTGTTATACAGTTCCTGTTTTATAGTACTGTAGTTCATTCCCACTTCTATAGTTCCAGCTGCTTTTTCGGAATCCAGAAGCTCCGATGCAAGATCGCTTACTTTGATGGCAGATGCATATTTTTCTTCTTCACTTCCAGACAGATACACATCCGTTTCCAGTTCCATCAGAGACATTGCACTTTGATAAACTTCCTCCTGCTGCAAAAACAAAGCAAAAAAGTCTTCGTCATTTACAACCAGCTTCAAAGAATCCATAGAAGAAAAATTATCTCCCACATACTGATAATTTTTCAGCCATTCTTTCACCTGGTAAACCTTGTTATGAATCTCCAGAGTCTCACCGTCTGTTTTTCCATTGTGGTAAGCAAGAACTTCACCTGGCGCAAGGGAAATCTCTTCTCCCGTAACCCTGGCATACTCTTCCTGTGGAACCACGGTAAGGGTTTCCAATGAGGCTGGCATTGCCATAAGGGAACTCCCATCAACATTTGCAAATTTCCAGCTCCCATCTTCGCTTCCCACAAGCGTAGAGGAAAAAGCAATTTCGGTGTTAATTTTCTCATAAGAAACCTGGTTTTCAATTTTTCCCAGTAATTTCTCTCTCATTTTTTCCAGATCTTCATAAGAATTTCCCCGGTACAGCACATTCACATCCGCCGGACAGCGTTTGTTCATAATATCATCCAGTCCGGAATTCAGGCACACCGTAGAAGAGATCATCAGAAGTACGCCTGTGCTCAGAATGCAGATACTTGCAAGTCCAACTGCATTTTGTTTCATGCGGTACAGCATACCGGAAACAGCAGTAAAATTCTTGGTTTTATAATAAAATTTCTTATTCCAGCGCAGAACTTTGAGCACCACAATGCTTCCTGCTGTAAAAAGAAGATACGTTCCTGCCATTACCAGAACCACTGCCACAAAGAACAGCGCCAGCGCCGAAAGAGGTGACTCTGTGGTAATGGCAATATAATATCCGATAAACAGACAGATAAAACCAGCAACCGCCATCAGCCATTTTGCTTTTGGTTCCTTTTCCCCTGCATTTTGTGCCTGAAGAAGCTGAATCGGGTTTGTTTTGTAAACCTTCCTGATATTTACCAGAAGGATCAAAACAAAAATAGCTCCAAACACTTCCAGGCATATTCTGATTGCCGGAACGCTGACTTCGAACCCAAAGGACGCCGGAACCTTGATCAGTTTCAAGAGCAGCAGAAGCGCCAGCTTGCTTCCCAGAATTCCCACAAGGATTCCGCCAACAAAACTGATCAAGGCACTAAACAGATTCTCCAGCATCATAACCCTGCTGATATGCTTCTTTTCCAAACCGAGAATGTTGTAAAGTCCCAGTTCCTTTTGTCTTCTTTTCATGAGGAAACTGTTGCTGTACAACAGGAAAATAAAGGAGAAAATAACAATAACGCCAACTCCCATAGTCGTGATCATCAACACGTCACCACTGTGACGGATCGTTTTCATTCCTGCATTATGATTGATAAAAAGCATCATATACAGCATTGCCACATTGAACAGACACGCCAGAATATAGGGCACATAGATCTGTTTGTTTTTTCGGATGTTTACAACTGCCAGCCTGGCAAAAAATCCCTTACGCATGATACTCACCGCCCGTCATCAAAATAGTTAAGGTATCGGAAATCATCTGATACATCTCCTCTTTTGTTTTCTCGCCGCGATAGATCTGGTGGAAAACTTCACCATCTTTTATGAACAGAACCCTGGATGCCCGGCTAGCTGCCTGGGCGCTGTGAGTAACCATGAGAATGGTCTGTCCCTGTCTGTTTATCTCTCCGAAAACGTCCAGAAGAGCATTTGCAGCCTTGGAATCGAGAGCCCCTGTGGGTTCATCCGCAAGGACCAGGCGCGGCTGTGTAATCAGAGCCCTGGCAACTGCACATCTTTGTTTCTGTCCTCCAGAGACCTCATAAGGATATTTTTCCAGCAGCTCATAAATATGAAGAGCCTGTGCAATAGGGCGGATTTTCTGCCCCATTTCCCGGTAATCTTCACCAGCCAGCACCAGCGGCAGATAAATATTATCCCTCAGGCTGAAGGTATCAAGAAGATTAAAATCCTGGAACACAAAGCCCAGATTTTTTCTTCGAAATGTAGAAATCTCCTTATCAGAAAGGTGTCCCAGGCTTTTTCCATCCAGAAGTACGTCTCCGGAAGTAGGTTTATCCAGTGTTGCAAGAATATTCAGAAGTGTAGTTTTTCCGGAACCGCTTTCTCCCATAATTGCAACAAATTCACCTTTTTCCACAGAAAAATTCACATTGTTCAATGCCTGCACCTTATTTCCGCCAAAACGAGTGGTATATATTTTTTTCAGATTTGTAACTTCAAGTAATGACATTTTTTACTCCTCTCCTTTATCAATGAGCTTTTTCATACGCTTCCTTGCAAAAAACAGTATACTTAAAAAAGTCACTTGCTGCCATCGAATCAGATTACAAAATGCAGGCAGAATCTTACAATGTTGTAAGGTTGTCACATAAAGTTTGCAAGAAAAAAATTTCATCTGGCAAAACTCTTTATGATATAGAAGATTTGGTCAGTATTTTTTGCAATATAAAAAGGCCGCTGACATATACGACCTTTTTTATATTATAATCCCCTATTGGGCATATATCTTCTCTGGCGTCATTCCGGCAGCCAATGTAAGATAATACACCGCGTCCGCCGCCACACACACTACGTTTTCCTCATGCATGAACTCTGTGATTTCCGAATCAAAAAGCATGTTTGCCTGTGCTTCAAATTCCTCATCCTTATCCCAGAACAAAACTGCAATATTCAAAAAAGGAAATACCGGAAGCACATACCCCACATCTCCCTGAGGAAGCAAAGTTCCCCCAAGAACCTCACAGGCTTTTCTTAATTCTTCTGTTTTCCCGGCGAAAAGCTCCTGCAGCCTGGAAATAATCGTCCTTCTGTAAGCAGCCTCAAAAGGATACACTCTCTTCACCTGGCGAAAAGCCACCAGATTGCCCGATGCCACAGGATGAGCTGCTGAATAGTAAAACGTATTATAAATATTCATCACCGTATCAAATCCAGGGCTTTTCCCATCTTCTGTAATGAATCCGTTTTTTCGGTCAATTCGAAATCTTTTTGAAAAGTAGATGATATAAAGAAACTCCTCATCAGCTTCCAGCTGAAATTTGCGAATCAGTTCCTCCTGATCCATTTCCAGGAATTTCAATCTCCAGTTCTCGATTACCTGGTCATAATTAGACTGCCTGTTTTCTGGCATAATACATTCTCCTCTTATCCGCTATTTACCTTTAGCTATGCCATATAACTTGAAAGCTTCCTGTTTCAAGTATTTTTACCAGCTGCTCCACTTCATCGGAGTTCCAGTTTTGCGCAGTCTGTGCTTCCCCTGTGAATTTCACGCAGGTTCCGCAGGAAGAGCTTAAATTCCTTGGCACCGGCATGATCGTAGCCGGATATCCCTCTTTCTCACATTTTTTCTTGAAAGACATAGCTCCAAAATGGGAAAAAAATGTGGCTATGTAATCTCCCATTATTTCTCAAGAGTGAGGACAAAGTCTTCCCCATCCTCTTTTACAGACACCTTATATCCCTGATGCAGGGCGAAACGGGATACGTTTTCTTTGGCTGTTACGTTATCTACCATTACCGTATATGCCTTCTCACCGGATGCCAGCGCATTCTTAGTACGGATCACAGGTTCCGGGCAGGAAAGCCCTCTTGCATCTATTGTTTTCATACACTTAATCTCCTTAGATTTTTCATTATTTCAACTAAACGGAATTGTCTGTTTACACAGATATACTATAAATGAGCGTCCTTAATCAACTTCACGCTTCATCCTTACGCATGGAATTTACTGTCGCAATCACGATCAGAACCACAAAACCGATCACAACAGCGATCTTGCCATTTGCAGTCGGGCCTTCTCCAGAAGATGCCAGTCCGAAATTATGTGCTACAGCTGCACCAGCCATCAGACCAAATACTGTGATGGCGGAGTCTGTGTTTCCTTCACCAGCCAGAACCAGCTGACGAAGCGGGCAGCCTCCAAGAAGGACACAGCCAAATCCTGCAAGCGCCATTCCAAGTGCATTCCAAAGACCATCTGTATGTGCGACAGGTTGTCCTGCAAATCCTGGATTAAAATATCCCAGGATCATGTTTCCGATCAACGCACTTACCAGAATTGCAATAAATCCAAGAAGCAGCTTCCACTCTCCAAACAGTACCACGTCACGGATTCCTCCAACCATACACAGGCGGGTTCTCTGTGCAAGTGCACCTACCAGAAGCCCTGCGATCAGGGAGATTGCAATTGCAGCATGCTTTGCTCCAGGACCACCGTCAGCTTCTGTGAAGTGGATGAATGCAGGTGCTGCAATAAGAAGCAGAAGAATTCCGATTTCCACTACTGGGAAAATGCCGCCTTCAACCGGCTGCATTTTATAGGAACGTTTCAGAGTATAGCCTTTTTTCAGGAAAAATACTCCGGCAAGGATTCCAGCAATAAATCCGATCAAACCAAAGATGGCGTTGAAATCGCCGCCAGCCAGACGAAGGATCATGCGGAATGGGCAGCCAAGGAACATCAGGCAGCCGATCATAACGAACATTCCGATCACAAAACGGGTAACAGGTGCGGAGCCGCCTCTTGGCTTAAATTCTTTGGTTGCAAGAGCAAGAATGCAGGAGCCAAGTACCAGTCCTACAATTTCCGGGCGGATGTACTGAACCGCAGCTGCACTGTGGAATCCCAGTGCTCCTGAAGTATCACGCAGGAAGCAGGCAATGCAGAAGCCCATATTTGCAGGGTTTCCGAAATATACCAGAGCCACTGCAATGATTCCGATGATGACACCGGCTCCGATGATTATGGGTGTTTCTTTCTTTGACAATGTTTCTTTCATACTCTTTCCTCCTTAGATAACTGTCAAATCTTTCCTCTATTTTAGCATTTTTTGTCAGAAAACTCTAATTGATTATGTGGGATTATTTTAAGTATTTATAGATATTGTCGATAAATCGTGGTATTATAGATATATTAAATAACCATTTTCCAAGCGAAAGGATATAATCATGAACCGAATTTACCTCGACCAGGCCAGCACCTCTTTTCCAAAGGCTCCAGGTGTGGCACAAGCTATGGTGGATTACCAGACTATGAACGGAGTTAACGTGAACCGCGGCTGCTACTCCAGTGCTTACTCAGCAGAAGAAGTTATTTATGAGACACGCCAGCTGCTGGCAGAACTTTTCCACTTTTCCAAATGCAAAAATGTAATTTTTACACCGAATGTCACCACCAGTCTCAATTTTATTTTAAAAGGATTCTTAAAACCAGGAGACCATATTCTGGTATCCGCCATGGAGCACAATGCAGTTATGAGACCTGTAGTACAGCTGGCTTCCTTAGGGATTTCCTTTGACCGGATTCCTTGCAGAACGGACGGCTCTATGATTCTGGAAAAAGTAGAAGAACTGATCCGCCCTGAGACGAAAGCTATTGTCACTTTACATGCTTCCAATGTATGCGGAACCAGGATGCCCCTTGATGCCCTTGGGGAAATCTGTCAGAGGCACCAGCTTTATTTTGTTGTGGATTCTGCACAGACGGCTGGGATCGTACCAATTAATATGGACAAAATGCATATTGACGCGTTAGCTTTTACCGGACATAAAGGACTTCGGGGACCACAAGGGACAGGTGGTTTCCTGGTTTCCCAGGAATTGGCAGAACAAATGGAACCACTGATTTCCGGCGGTACCGGAAGTGTATCTCATACGGAAGAAATTCCGGATTTTATGCCGGATCGCTTTGAATCCGGGACACCTAATCTGCCTGGAATTTATGGACTGCATGAAGCACTTTTGTACTTGAAAACGCATTCTTTGCAGGCGATAAATGAAAAAGAATTGTCTCTCACTGGTTATTTTCTGGAACAGCTGCAGGCACTGGACGATACTGGCAGACATATCCGTATTATTGGAAAAAAAGATCTCACTAACCGAAATGCAGTTGTTTCGATCCAGACACCAGAAATCGACATGTCACAGGTGGCGTGGCAGCTGGACAATGAGTATGGTGTTATGACCAGAGTCGGACTCCACTGCGCTCCAAACGCCCACAAGACGCTTGGTACTTATCCTGCCGGAACTATCCGGTTCTCCTTTGGACCGGAAAATACAAAGAATGAGCTGGATTTTGCCATCCAGGGATTAAAGAAAATTTTAGACTTATAAATTCAGCATTAGTAACACTTAATTAGTCTTTGAGAAAGGAACCAGTATTTTTACCCTATGGAATTTAAACAATTAGAGGCCTTCGTAGCCGTAGTCGAAAATAAAAGCTTCTCTGAAGCCGCCCGCCAGCTGAATCTGACCCAGCCCACCATCAGTGCCCACATCAATTCCCTGGAACAGGAATTGAATTCGCGGCTGCTGATCCGCACCACCAAGAAGCTGAACATCACCCAACGCGGTCTTCTGCTCTATGACTGCGCCTCCAATATGCTGAACATGCGCAGCAACATTATAGAAGAGTTCACCGGACAAAATAAAAAAATTGTTGACCTGGCTGTTTCCACCATTCCTTCCTCCTACCTTCTGCCAGGTATTCTCAGTGCTTTCACCAGCCAGATTCCAGACGTATATTTTCACTCCTGGCAATCCGACAGTCTCGGCGCTGTGGCAAGAGTTCTGGATGGCAGCGTGGATCTGGCTCTGGTGGGAAATACCTTTGACGAACCAGATTGCTGTTTTATCCCTTTTTGCAAAGATAAACTTGTAATTGCCACCCCTGTCAACCAGCATTACCTACAATATCAGCAAAAAATGGATTCCGGCACCCTTGATTTCTCTGATTTTCTAAGAGAACCCTTTATTATGCGCGAAACCGGTTCTGGAACCAAAAAGGAAATTGACCGCTATCTGGAAAAACGAAATATCCCGGCTTCTTCCCTGCACATTGTAGCCCGCATGAACGATCTGGAGGCCATCCGCAAGTCTGTAGCCGGCGGCCTTGGAATCTCCATCCTCTCTGCCTGCTCTGCCAAAGATCTGGCCGACACCCACCAGATTCTCATGTTTCCCCTGAATCACGAATCCGCCATGCGAACCTTCTACATTGTGTACAGTAAGAACCGGATTCTGAAGCCACATGTGAAGCAGTTTTTAAAATTCGTAACAAATTTTTATTAGAGCGTGTTTAAAAAAGGCTTTCTGCACGATGTGCGTCACAATTTATGGGAGATTTTTCAAACACACTCTAATAACCGCCTTTTAGAAATACCAGACAAAAGGAAGCTGCCCACCAATTTCCCAGTGAACAGCTTCCCATTTCATTCCCACATATTCAAAATTCAATTTCAGCAACTGCCGCCAGCTTATTTCTCCTCAGCAGTCTCTTCAGCCTCTGTCTCAGTCTCCGGAACTACGTTGTGAACTGGTGTTACAGTTGCGACAACTGCTTCCGGATCAGTTGTGATGTGGATATTCTTATTCTTGGCGATTTCAAGGTCTTTCACACGAAGCGTATCACCAATCTTCATACCAGCCACATCAACCTTGATCTTGTCAACCAGATCTGCCGGAAGTGCTTTGTATGCAACCTCTTTCAACTCATCCTGCAGAACACCGGACATAACCTTCTCTTCATTTTCCAGAATGATCTCAGCAGTGGAATGAACCATCTCATTGCTTACCAGTGCCTGGAAATCAACTTCCTCTACTGTATGTGCAAGTGGATTATAATCAACTTCCTTGATCAGCGCATCATAGGTTTTACCATCCAGTTCCAGCATTACCTGGCTTCCTTTATTGTTGTTCTTCAACAGAACTTCAATTTCTTTCTTAGTAAACTTAAGGGGAATGGAACCTTCAATTTCTCTGCCGAACAGGTTACCTGTTACAAATCCTTCTCTTCTTAATTTCTTTGCTTTGACATCCATGCTTCTTTTTTCAGCTTTTAAAGTATTCATTTATCTTTTCCTCCAAAATTCTGAAACGCTTAGCAGCCTTCAACAAAGAGGTTTTGTTAAGTACTTCTTTTTTCTTTTTACGTCCCTTATTATAGTCACTTGTTTCAATTATGATTAACCAAACATAACTTTTTTTTAAGGGATTTTTTTGTTAAAATCTGCTCTTGTTTTTCTTGGAAAATGGAAGTATAAAATAAATGAATCACTCAAAATTTTCAGGCAGTTGTCTTCTCTGCCGTAAAAGGCAGTTTTCGCTCTGCAACCTGCTTCAATAATGCCTCACTATGAGATACCACGATCAACCCGATTTCCCGCCTTTTTACTTCATCCAGCAGAAAATTCCAGATCTGGCTCTGCGTGATGAGATCCAGCATGGTACTGATCTCGTCTGCAATCAGAAACCTTGTCTCTTTTCCCAGTGCTCTTGCAATACAGAAACGCTGCAATTCCCCACCGGATAATTCCTGAGGATACCGGTTCAGCCAATCTTCTTCTATCCCCAGCCCCTCTATGATCCGATTTTCAACCTGCCCTCCATCAGACAAAATTTTTTCCATTTTCAGTCTGGGATTCACAGTCCTTTCCGGATGCTGCCAGATCATCTGCACCGGACAATACCCTTTCTTCGGCAAAGGCTTTCCATCCAGCAAAATCTGTCCTTTGCAAGGTTCCAGGTAACCCGCCAGAATTTTACACAATGTGGTTTTTCCATAGCCACTTGGTCCTGGCACCCACACTCTTTCGTTGTTTTCCACTTTAAATTTTATATTTGAAAAAAGTTCTGCACCTTTTCTCTCATAAGAAAATGAAATATCTCGTGCTTCCAGAATCATTTTATATCTCCTGTTATAGCTATTCAGTAGGCAATATACATTAAAGTCATTCCATATCTGACTTTACTATGAAAGTCCCGGATTACGAATGCTGTCTGTAGCTGTGGGAGTGCCAGAGGCACACAACCGCTGACTTTCCTATATAGTAATGTCGCCGATAGGTGGTATTTCCGTTTTACATACAATACCGGATACACCTGACACTTCCGCATCCAGCCTCCACCATGGGTATTTCCCCTTTGCATTCTTCCCGATACCAGCTGCACCTTGGTCCAAAAGGACATCCCTGCGGCATGTCCTTCACATAAGGCTGTGTTCCGTCAAGAGGGGTAAAGCCATTCTGCGGAAGTGCCCGCCACAATGCTTTCGTATAAGGATGGCGCAAGGTCTCTTCTGAACGAAAATCCGAAACCGGGGCCTCTTCCACTGTTTTTCCTGCATAAAAAACAACGATCCTGTCAGCAACTTCCAGTGCCAGCTCAATATCATGAGTAATCAGAAGAACTCCATTTCCTTCATCTGCAAATTTTCTGAAATCCTCCATAGACTTTTTCGCAAGTGTCAGGTCCATGCCAGGCGTAGGTTCATCCGCAATAATAAGCTTTGGATTTTCCATTAATGCAGTAGACAGCAAAATTCTTCTGGTCATTCCTCCAGAACACTCGAAAGGATATTTCGTTTCCGTTTCCTCAGGCAGACCATACCTGCGGAACAATTCCGATTGCTTTTCTGCCCCTTTTCTCCCTCTTTTTCCCCGGACCTGTTTCCCCACTTTCATAAGCGGATCCAGATATAAGGTGCTCTGAGGTACGAAAGCAATTTCCTTTCCACGAAGTTCACTGATCTTCTTTTCGTCCATCAATTCACCCTGGAACTTCATAGTTCCGGATACATTTGCATTATAAGGCAGAATTCCCAAAATCGCATGTGCCAGAAGACTTTTTCCGGAACCGCTGGAGCCGACTACAGCCACCAGTTCCCCTTCCCTCACTGCAACAGATAGGCCTGAAATCACGGGAAGCCAGCTCTGTCTGCTGGTTTTTCCTTTATATTGGAGAAAGGAAACGGAAAGCTCTTCTATTTCCAGTATTTTTTTCTTATTTGTACAACTCATATTTTTTCATACGCTGCTGTCTCTTACCGGACAGCCCCTCCTGCTATTCTCTATTTGTGCACACTTCCCGGATCCAGAAGCTGACGAAGAGCTGTACCTCCTTTTTCAAACAGCACAACCGTAAGAACCAGCATCATTCCAGGAAATACAGCCAGCCACCATTTGCCCATGATCAGATAGCGCATACTTTCTGATAAAATAACTCCAATCGCCGGCTGCTCTGTGGAAAGCCCAAAGCCCAGAAATGTAATACTGGACTCATGAAGAATTGCATGCGGGAAAAGCAATACCAATCCAACAATAAACTGGGGCAGAACATGGGGAACTATGTGTTTTTTCGCAATCTCCCATTTGCCCAGCCCAAGCTTTCCTGCAATCTGAATATATTCACTTTCCCGAAGCTGCATAACCTCTCCTCGAATCAGCCTTGCCAGAGATGTCCAGTGCGTCAGCGCCACACCTGCAATCACTCCCTTCAGCCCTTTTCCCATAGCATAGGAAATCAGGATCAACAGCAGAATATGCGGAATTCCCATAACAGTGTCAATTGCAAAAGAGATGGCAGAGTCCACCTTTTTCCCAAGAGTTGCTGCACAAATTCCAAGAATCAGTGCCATAACTGCGCTTACACCTGCTGCCAGCACGCCAATAAGAATACTCATAGATAAACCGGTAAGAGTACGGTAAAACATATTTCTGCCCAGCCAGTCCGTACCAAAAGGATATTTCAGACAGGGAGCAATATTTTTTCTGGAAAAATCAGTCACCATAGCGGCATCATGAAGAACCACTCCAAGTATGGCTGTCACCGCCAGAAAAGCTACAGAAAAAATCAGCAAAATCCTTGCTTTCTGCCGCTGATTCAGCCTTTTCCTCTGCTTTTCCACGGCTCCCGGGCTGCCCTTTGAACAACTGTTTTTCATTACACCTTCGTTCATAGCCCCAGCCCTCCCTTCCGGATTCTGGGATCAACAACTCCATACAGTACATTTGCCAGGAAATTTCCCAGAAAAACAATGGCTGCTGTTATCAATGTAATCCCCATAAGAAGAGGCACATCACTGCCAGTTCCCGCCGCTACAGCCGCCTGCCCCAGTCCCGGATAGGAAAATACCTGCTCCACAAGAACGGAACCTCCTATGATCTCACTGACAGATGCAAACTGCAGGGTCATGGCCGGAAGCAGCACATTACGAATGCCATGGTGAAAAATGATGCTTCCGGTTTTCTCTCCCCGCGCCTTTGCAAAAAGGATGTAATCGCTTTCCATTATATCAATCATTTTTTCCCTGGTATGTAATGTGATATTCGAAATTCCGGTTATGCTTAAAGTGACTGCCGGAAGAATGGCATGACGCACTCTGTCCAAAAAGGTAACACCGCTGACTTCTACTCCAATAGGAACACTAAGTCCAATGGGAAGGATTTTCATCCAGACTCCAAAAATGATCAACAGCAAAAGTGCCAGCCAAAAAGAAGGAGTGCTGGCAATCACCAGCGAATAGCCTTTTATGATCTTATCCGGCAGCCTGCCCTGAAACACCCCTGCAAGTACTCCCAGAAGGAAGCCCACAAGTCCGGAAACCACCCACGCCAGTCCCATAAGAAAAAGAGAATTTCCCAGCTTCACTGCAATGACCTTTGTCACCGACTGCCGGTATAACAGAGAAATTCCTCCATCTCCCTTTATAAATGCATTCAGCCAGTTCAGATATCTCTGCACTGGCGGTTCATCCACGCCCCAGTAGGAGCGCAGCTTTTCTTTTTGTTCTTCACTCATACTGCCCAGAGCAGCCTGCCCCACATTGGCCTGTAACGGGTCAATGGGGGAAGCTGATACAAGGGCAAAGGTAAGAATGCTTACTGCAAAAAGCAGTAATATGATTCGTAGCAGGTTCTTTCCTACATAAATACCTATGCGTTTCATCTTAATTTATCCGTTTCGTTTTTTCTTACTCTTCATACCTGATACAAGTACAAAAAGCATTCCTTATTGCTTTCTTTATTCCCACTCCCACTGGTCAACATTGTTTACAATAGACCAGCCATGGCCATGAGGATGTAATTTCTGATCTGCCACTTTCAGACCATCACGTACAAAATAAAGATGATCAATATTGCACAGCCAGATCCACGGAATATCCCCTTCCTGTGTAATTCCTGTGGTTCCGTCCCACTGGGCTTTTTTCCAGAGATCGTAGGATTCTTCCAGGTTGCTGCTTGCAAGTGCTTCGTCCATGTATTTGTCAACTGTCTCATTTGCATATGGAGAATATTCCGCACTTCCGGTATCTTTGATGGTGTGATAAATATTGTAAAGCTCCATAGGGCTATGTGCTCCCCATCCCCATATAAGCGGTTCTGACTGTGCCTGATCGTAGGCGGTATCCCAGCCAACACCAGAAGTAGTTACATCAATTCCAAGCTCACGCAGCTGATTCGCAGAGTCTTCTGCAAGTGCCTGGCGCACAGAATCTCCATTTGAAAACATAATGGTAAGCTCTGCTTTTTCCCCATCTTTTTCTCTTATTCCGTCATCGCCTTCTATCCAGCCTGCTTCTTCCATCAGAGCCTTCGCTGCATCAAGGTCATACTCTGTAACAGCCTCCTCGTTGTACCATGGCATTTTGTCGCAAACACTATAGGCTACTGTTCCATAACCATTGAGTACATTTTTGATCATCTCTTCCCGGTCAATAGCAAGATTAATTGCACGTCGTACCTTCACATCGGAAGTCAGACTGTTTCCATATGTGATACCGTCTTTTTCTTCTGGTTCTGTACAAGGAAGATTAAAGCCACGGTTATCCACAGTTGCCACACTCAGGAGTTCATACCCGTCAATTTCCTGGTCACTGTAAGAGGCTGCTGTGTGAGCTACATCTATCTGTCCGGACATTGCCGCTGCCATGGCTGCATCTTCTTCCATAAACAGCACCGTCAGTTTTTTGATCTTTGGTTCTTCTCCGTAGTAATCCGGGTTTGCTTCAAAAATAACCTGCTGTCCTTTGTCCCACTGCTTCATAATATAACGTCCGGAACCAATTGGATTCTGTCCATAATTTTCATCATAGGCATGCTCTGGTACGATTCCTACAATTGCCATGGTGTATGGCCAAATGGAATATGGCTCATTCATATGAAACTCTACCGTCGTATCGTCCACTGCAACCGCTTCCTTCAACATGGTAAAATCGTTTACAGAGCTTTCATCACGACAGGTATTAAAGGTAAAAGCAACATCAGAGGCGGTCAATGGCTCTCCATCTGTAAACTTCACATCATCACGGATTTTTACAGTCCAGGTAAGACAATCGTCACTACAGGAATACTCTGTGGCAAGGTCATTTTCAATTCCAAGGTCCTTGGTGGTACGAACCAGGGTACTCTGGATCAATGGCTCATGAACATGCTCTCCGGCTCCCCATCCGTAAGCCGGATCAAAACCGGATTCCGGTTCTGATGTGGTTGGCATTGTAACTACCACAGACTGATCCTCCGCACCCGCATAAACATTCCCGGCTGGTACAGCCAGCAGCATGGCCGCTGTACATAATAAACTGATTACTTTCTTGATTTTCATAGCAGTTCTCCCTCTTGTTTTTATTATCAGCAGAAATATTATTTTCTGAAGATTACTGACTCTTTTTTCTCCATCCCTCATTTCTTCTCAGAGCGTGTCTGAAAAAGGCTTTCTGCAAGATGCACATCACAATTTGTGGAGATTTTTCCCGGATTCGGGTGAAATATACCGCAAAGTGGGGCGTGCAGACTGCGGAATTTTTTTCAAATACGCTCCAGATAAGAAAGGCAGTTATAAGCTTTTGTCCTATAACTGTCTTTCTATAGAAGGTCTGTATTTACATGTAATAATGAGTGGAGGTGTTACATGTAACTATGTATAAAAATTCGCATTTCAGGCGTTTTCTGCCTTGCTGCTGAAACCTATTGTACCAGAATCAACAGGTATCACAAGCTCCCCAGGGGGATATTTACCCATTCCCATTTTGCATATTTTTCTGCTTTTATGGAATATCTTACAAGGAAATTTCAAGAAAAAAAAATCCTGCTTGCAGGATTCTCCGACTGCGGCGGGTTGCCTCGAACGGCAACTCCCCTTTCATCGCAGTGCAATCCTGCCCGGCAGGGCTTTCTTCTGTGCTTATTTTACTCAAATACTGCATCCACCAGCTTCTTTGTATACGCCTCTTTCGGCTCATTGATAATATCATCCGGCTTCCCGCTCTCCACCACTTTTCCGTCATACAGAACCAGCACCTTATCGCAGAAGCTCTGTACAAGTGCAAGATTATGGCAGATAAATATAAAGGATAAGCCATGTGTATCCTTCAGCTCTTCCAGAAGCTCCATGATCTGCTTCTGAATGGTCACATCCAGTGAGCTGGTAGCTTCATCGCAGATCAGCACCTTCGGTTCCACTGCCAGTGCCCTTGCAATTGCAGCTCTCTGGCACTGTCCTCCACTGACCTCATGTGGATATCTTTTAGCCAGCTCTTCTTCAAGTCCGCACTGTTCCAGCAGTTCTTTCACCCTTATTGCAATATCTGCCTTCTTCATGCCACGATTTCGAAGGCTCTCTCCAATTCCGTCTCCCAAAGTTCTTCTCGGGTCAAAGGAACCTGCCGGATTCTGAAAAACCATCTGGATATTTCCATATACGTCCCTCAACTGGCTCTGTTTCAATTTCGTAATGTCTTTTCCCTGGAATTTCAAAGTACCATCTGTAATATCCGTCAGCCTTGTGATCATCTTCGCCAGTGTACTTTTTCCGGAGCCGGATTCGCCAACGATTCCAAGTGTTTCTCCTGCCTGCAAAGAAAAGCTTACGTCATCCACAGCTTTAAAAGGCTCTTTTCCCCTCTGCGCAAATACCTTCGTTAAGTGTTCAGCTTCCAAAAGTGTGTTCATGATCTTTCCTTTCTCTTAAGCCTTGGAACTGCTGCCAGCAGCTTCTTCGTATAGGGATCCTGTGGATGGTTCAACACCTTTTTTGCCTCTCCATATTCCACCATTTTTCCATTCTTCAGAACCAGAACGGTATCCGCCATTGCCCGAACTACACCAATATCGTGGGTTACAATTATAATTGCTGTTCCAAACAATTCCCTGAGCTTTAACATTTCTCTTACTACCTGACGCTGAACCGATACATCCAGTGCACTTGTAGGTTCGTCTGCCAAAAGAATCGGTGGATTCATCAGCATGGAAATGGCAATCCCTGCTCTCTGATTCATTCCACCGGATAATTCAAAGGGATAGCTGTCCCACACGCGCTGGCTGTCTTTAAAATTCAGCTTTTCAAACAATTCCATGGCACGATCCTTTGCTTCATTTCTGCTCACTTTCTTATGGGCGCGCATACTCTCATAAATCTGGTCACCAATCGTACGGATAGGGCAAAGAGAGGCTCCTGCATCCTGAAAAATCATGCCGATTCCTGCCCCCCGGATTTTTCTTTTTTCCTTCTCTGAAATATCCAGAATATTCTGTCCCATATAACAGATGTCGCCTCTGGTTACCAGGCCTCCTGAACCAAGAAGTCCCATAGCAGCTTTGATCAGTGTACTTTTACCACTTCCGGATTCTCCTACAAGCCCCAGGATTTCGCCCGGTGTGAGTGAGAAGCTTACATCATGGACTACCGCTTCCCCGTCAAAGGATATCTCCACCGAATCATAGGTCAGTATTTTATTCTCCATTGTCGTGCAAACTCCTCCTTGATATCCAAAAAATATTTCTGCCAGCTGCCTGTATTATCCATACATGGCAGCTGGCTCTCATTTACACCATAGGCAGGTCAAACTCACAAAGCGTATTTTTCCTTAGTTAATATCCAGATCTGCTGTCAACTCATAGTAATCACAAGGATGGGACACAAGACCGGTTACATTTGACTGCATGATCATGCTCATTTTAAGATGAGAACAGAACACATAAGCGTTGTCGTCCAGAACGGTCTGCTGCATCTGAATTCCCAGTTCGGAACGTTTTTCCACATCAAATTCTTTTCCCATCTCTTTTGCAAGCTCTTCCAGCTTATCACTGTGATAATGTCCATTATTGGAAACAGAGTTATCCAGAGCACAGGTTGTGAAGAAATACTCCGGATCTCCTGTTGGGGCTGTTACCATGGCACTTGCGTATACGTCCCACTGCGCAGGATCTTTGCGGATGGTATTGCTGTCAGATGTGCAGTTAACCTGAACATCCATACCAATCTCTTTCAGAGTTGCCTGGGCTGATTCTGCCAGCAGCGGAAGCTCCTGACGGCTTGGATAGGTAAGCCAGCGGATTACAAGCTTCTCGCCATCCTTTTCACGGATTCCGTCACCATCGGAATCAATCCAGCCTGCATCCTCCAGAACCTTTTTGGCTCCATCCGGATCATAGCTCTCTGTAGTCAGATTCTGTCCGCCAAATGAAAAAGTATCCGGGAATGCACCAACTGCCGGATATCCGTATCCATTCAGAAGTACGGATACGAAGCTCTCTTTGTCAATTCCCATGGCAATTGCCTTGCGGACTGCCGGATCAGAAGTTACCGTACTTTCAAAATTCATCCATGCATAGAATGCGCGGCTTGTTGCAGCACTGGAGAACGTAAAATCATCATTCTCAAATAAAGGATAGCTTGCATATGCCATACCATAGGCAGCATTGATTTCACCTGCCTGAAGTGCAAATGCCAGTGTATCTCCATCGGAAATGGTTCGAACCGTGATTTCATCCACATTTACATCCCCATTCCAGTAGTTTTCATTTTTTACAAGTGTAAGATGATCGTCCGTTACCAGATCTGTAGCCACATAAGGACCCGTGCCGATTACAATTCCATTGTCTGTAATTCCGGCCTGTACATCAATGATACAGCCATAGGGATCACTTAAATAGTTAATCAATGCCGGTTTCGGCTCTGTGGTCTTAATGGTAACCACATTTCCATCTGCCTCAATACTGTCAATGCAAAGGTCCCCCGCTGCTCTTTCATGATTTTCAACCAGAGACTCCAGGCTTTCCTTTACCGCCTGTCCATCACAGACACGCCCATTGGAAAATACAACACCATCGTTCAAAGTAATTTTCCAGGTCAGCTCATCTATATTTTCATATTCTTTGGCAATCCATGGTTCAATTTCCATGGTATCAGAATAGCGGAACAGGGTTTCGCCGACACCATAGCGGATGCAGGCCCAGCCGGCGTAGGTGTTCTGTGGATTGATATCCGCTTCTTCATTCTCCGCATTAAAGGTGGTATCACCAAATACAAATGTTTTCTTATCTTCCGCCATTGCGGGCACTGTAGTTAATCCCATTGTCATACAGACAGCCAGTGCAATTCCAAGAATCTTCTTTGTTTTCATTTACATTCCTCCTCGTGTTTATTCATACTCTTATATTTAACATGCTTTTTTCCAAAGCTTACATATTTCATTTCCGCTTTGACAGCACAAAAGAGTCCAAAATTGTGTTTTGGAAGCCGCGTATTTCAGCCTCTGACTGTCTCGCATCACTTGATCCGGCTATTCTTCGGATCCAGGTAATCCCGGACGGTATCTCCCAGCAGATTAAAAATAACCACCGATATAAAAATCGCAATTCCCGGCGACAGAACCACCCATGGATATGTCTGGATCATACTTCGTCCACCGCTCATCATGCTTCCCCACTCAGCCATTGGAATCTGCGCTCCAAGACCCAGAAAGGAAAGTCCTGCAAGCTCCATCATCATGGTTCCAATATCCAGCATAGCTGTTACCAGAACCGGTCCGATCATATTGGGAAGAACATGTCTAACAAGTATCTGAGCAGAGCTGTCCCCAGCCAATATCGCCGCATGGATGTAAGGTTCCTCTTTCAAAGCCAGTGTCTGACTTCTGGCTATACGTGAATACTTTGGCCAGCTGACCACTGCCAGCGCAATAATAGCATTTTGGATACCTCCCCCAAGAATGGCCGCGATCGCCATTGCAAACACCAGCCCTGGAAATGCCAGACAGACATCAGAAATTCTCATCATAACAGAATCCAGAATTCCGCCATAATAGCCACAGCATAATCCCACAATCGTACCAAAAATGGAAATCACAGCCACCAGTATAAAAGTGGAAAAAATACTGGCTCTTGCTCCGCTGATCACCCGGGACAGCATATCCCTGCCATAAGTATCTGTCCCCATTGGATGCTGAAGACTGGGTGCCTGAAGGGCGCTGGAAAGATCCTGGGCGTAAGGGTCATAAGGACAGAGATGGTCTGAAAAAACTGCCAGGACTACAAGACAGACAGCCAGAACGCTGAAAATTATCAGCTTTTGTTTTATATGGATCTTTCTAATCCTCTGCACACGCACGGTTACGTGCTTTCCATTATCTGTGCTTTGCCCATTTTTCAGCACTACACTTTCTTTTTGACATCTACCTTGTTCTTTCTTACCCATCTTTGCCAGTATTTTACTTTCCGTTTTCTTTTCTGGCACTTCGTCCATTTTTTTTACACTCACTGCTTCGCACCTCCCAGACGGATTCTCGGATCAAGGAACCGGTAAGACAGGTCTGTGAGCAGATTCACCAGCACATAAATGATCGCCATCCACATAACATACGCCTGAATAATGGGATAATCGCGCATGGAAATAGCATCTACTGCCAGTTTTCCAACACCGTCCCACATGAAGATGGACTCCACAATTGCCGTACCGCCAAGGAGGTTTCCCACTGACAGCATTAACAGGGTAATGACCGTAACCAGGGATGCTTTCATAATACTTTTCCATAAGGTAACAGAAAACTTCACCCCACGGGCACGGGCACCTGTTACATAATCCTTACTCAGCTCATCTAACACAGTAGCCCTTACCTGCCGCAGATATTTCGCAGACATGGCAATGGCCAGGGTTATGGCCGGCATTGCAACACTTTTCAGACTCACATCCTTGGCAATAACAGGGAAAATCCTGATCCGGATTGCAAGAAAATACATAAGCAAAAGTGATACAAAGAAATTAGGAAGACTGTTTCCTATAAAACTGCAGAAACGAATCAGGTAATCAGCAATTGTATTCTGCTTCACCGCAGACAAAATTCCCAAAGGAATCGAAATAATAATAGTAAGCAGAATGGAAGTAGCCGTAAGAAGCAAGGTTGCCGGCAGTTTTGATATAAAAGTATCAAAGACCGAAACTCCTGATACATAGCTGTTTCCCATATCTCCACGCAGCAGTTTTCCAAGCCATACAAAATACTGGGTTAAAAATGGCTTATCCAGCCCCAGCTCTTCTCTTGCCGCATCCAGTGCAGCTTCTGACACTACCCCTCCTGTATTCTCCATTTTCCGCGTTACAACATCACTTCCTGCAATACGCATCATTCCATAAGAAAGAAAAGTAATTGCAAACAGAATGGGAATCAGCTGAAGGATACGTTTGATTGCATATTTTTTCATTTAATTGTCTCCATTCCATACTGTACAAGTAGGTTTTTACTCATTCTTTCATCCCTTGGTGTAGTTTAGCAAAATAAAAAACAGCCTACAACCCGCCCAGGGGGTTATAAGCTATTCTTATTTGGAATATATTTTCAATTTTCAGGAATACCTTTTCTCTATTTATGCAGACCGGCACACGTTCCTTTAGCCGATTCTGCTTCCGTTTTTCTTTTATCCCTCTCATATTCAGCTGCCATTCTCCAGCTTCAATTTTTCCCTTAAAAATCCCAGCAATTCCTCCATCAGCTCATCCGTCTCGTCATTCTTTCTTCTGATGTATCCGAAAACCACCTTATTCTTTTTGAATTCCAGCGGAATGCCTTTGTTTGCTGCCTTTTTATCATTGGAAAGATAACTGCCGCTGATATTGCAAAGTCCGGTCTCTTTCAGCATCTTTTCCATAATGTAGTCGCTGTTTGTAATAATGGAAACATTCAGATTTTCCCAGCTGAACACACTACGTTTTTCTTTCTCTCCCAATTCCAGAAACTCATCACGGAAGTTCTGGATAAATCGGAAGTTCTTCATCGCTTCCATATTTACGGTCTGTGCATTCTCTCTGTCAGCTGCTTCCTGATCCAATATATTCAACTTTCCCGGATAAAATGTCGCCGTACTTTCCTGCATAACGGTAAAAACCAGCTTGTTTTTCGCCAGCTCATACTGGAATTCCTTTTTTTGCTGTTCCATCACGTATACAAAGCCAATGTCTGAAAGGTAATCACGCACACGTTCCATGACCGTGCGCACACCGGCTGTATAGATTTCAAAATGATAATCCTTGTCATAATTTTCCTTATAAAACTCCACAAACTGATTCGTAAACCAGGAACTGGGATTCAATGAAATCCGTAGATATTTTGCCATATTCCCATGGCTCATCTCTTCCAGTATCCGGGAATCATTTATAATCCTGCACGCATATCGGTATGCCTCCCGGCCTTTCGCCGTAAGCGCAATTCCTCTTGGCATACGCTCAAACAATACAATTCCCATTTCCTCCTCCAGCGCTTTGATTGCCTTGCTCACACTGGGCTGGGTTGTATAAAGCAGCTTGGCAGCCTCGCTGATAGAGCCAGTTTCAGCACACACTATAAAATATTTCAGTTGCTTCAGATCTAACATAGCTATTCCCTCTCTGGCGAAAGCTTCAGTCTTTTTACATCTGCTTTCGTTCTGTTTTTATGTTTCCTCATCTACATTCAGTGCAAATCTGCAAAAATCCCCTCCACTGACTGCAAGATCAATGTCACTCGTCCTTTTGAAATCTCCACGCGCCCTTGCCCCAAAGAGAATTATTAAGCCTCACTCCCACCAGATTTCTTTCTTCCACTTTACCATATCTTCCTATTAAGTCAAGCTGTGTACTTTCAATTTAAGCATGTTATAGTCATTTCCTATAGCCAGCTATCTTTATTCCATATTAGACAAGACCAGATTTCTATGCTATCATTCAATCCATATTAATCCTAGTTGCTAAATAGGAAACAAAATAAGAGGAGGATACAATTATGAGAAAAAGCATCTTGACTTTAGGAATTGCAGCAGTATTAACAGGAGTTCTGGCAACATGCAGCATGGCCTACGCAGCTGATGACGAGCTTGCACAGATTCAGGAATCAGGAAAACTGAAAGTCGGTGTGGAAGGAACCTATCCTCCATACACCTATCATGACGACAACGGAGAGCTTACCGGATTTGACGTGGAGGTAGCAAAGGCAATTGCAGACAAGCTTGGTGTGGAAGCAGATTTCACAGAATCTGACTGGGATTCCCTTCTTGCAGGAATCGACAGTGGACGTCTTGATACAGTTATCAATGCAGTAAGTATCACACCTGAGCGTGAAGAGAAATACGATTTCGCAGGACCATATTTCTACATCACACAGCAGATCGTAGTAGCCAAGGACAATGATGATATCGTAGATATGGCTTCCCTGGATGGCAAAAAAGTAGCAAACACTGCTACAACCGCTTACCTTGATATTCTGGAAGACGCCGGTGCATCTCTTGTACAGATCAGCACAGCTGACGAAGCGGTTTCCCTGATTGAATCCGGACGTGCCGACTTCACAACCTTTAACTCTGTTGTATTCAATGAATACCTTCAGCAGCACCCGGATGCAAATCTGAAAGTTGCTTTCGTAATCCCGGACGTTGTGGATACCTACGCTGTCCCGATCAAGAAAGGGGAAACAGCTTTATATGATGCAGTTCAGAACGCTATTGACGAACTGAAAGAAGACGGAACTTTAAGCAAGCTTTCTGAGGATTACTTCGGCACAGACTTCACACAGCCACAGGATGAAAATGCAGCAAATACAGACACCGCTTCTGAGGATGCAACAACAGAAAGCACTGATGAAAACTAATTACTTTTCCACAGCTGTTGTCCAGAACAACAGACAATCATCCAACAATTGAAAGTAAAAGGAAACAATTATGAGTGAACGTTTAGCAGGGATTCTGGTATCTTCTTTCACCAGAATCCTCATACCCGGAATAAAAGTTACAATCCCCCTTACCTTATTATCCTTTGTTTTTGGCTGCATCATCGCCCTTTTTCTGGCCCTGGTACAGATTGCCAATGTAAAAGGCCTGAAGCAGTTCGCAAGATTTTACATATGGGTCTTCCGCGGAACCCCACTTATTGTACAGCTATTCATCATCTTCTTTGGCCTGCCGTCTGTCGGAATTATCCTGGACGCTTTTCCATCCGCTGTGATTGCCTTTGCCCTGAACCTTGGCGCTTACAACGCTGAGATTTTCCGATCTGCAATCCAGGCGGTACCAGAAGGACAGACAGAAGCTGCTTATATGGTGGGTCTGAGTTACCGCCAGACCATGACCAGGATTGTAATGCCCCAGGCATTCCGAATCGCTTTTCCACCACTATTTAACTCACTGATCGGACTTACCAAGGACACTTCCCTTGCCTCCAGTATCACAGTTGTGGAGCTGTTCACCACCGCACAGCAGATTGCCGCCAGAACCTACGAGCCCTTCGCCCTGTACTGCGAGGCTGCTGTTATTTACCTTATGATCTGTACCGTACTTACATGGGTACAAAACTATTTTGAGAAAAAGCTGGTATGGAATGCTCCTGCGCCAGTGAAAGGAGAATAATCATGTCTTATATTTCAAAAATTGACCCGGAAACAGCAGGCGAAAAAGAGAAAGAAGTAATCAGGAACCATCTTGCACAAGGATACAGGCTCACTAATGAAAAGCTTACTCTTCTCCATAATGCAGAAGCCTTTAAAGCCATTGAAGACAGCTCCTACTCCCTCGACCGGGAACTGCAGAGACTGATTGGAAAAAGAGCTGGTGACTTCTTTGAATATGCAATTTCCGAAGAAAATGACTGCCTGATATGCAGTACTTATTTCAGAAAGCTTCTGAAAGATAATGGTATTGATTTCGACAATTTTCAATTTACAAAGAAGGAAGAATTACTTATTTCTTTTGGCCGCGCTCTTGCAAAAGATCCGAAAAACATTCCGGATGAAATCTATACTGAATTAAAAGAAGAATTCACAGAAGAAGAAATCGTAGTTATCACAGCTATGGGTGTGCTAATGGTTGCCAATAACTACTTTAATGATATTTTAAAGATCGAAGTATAATCAATGTCGCCTTCGGCAGCATCACCATATGTGAACAACTCGTATTTTATATCATTTACTACAGAAGAAAGACTTTTAAGCTTCTTCATAATACCCTGTTATCAATTACCAAATTTCTATATAAGAATGTGAGAAAAAAATATGCTGGAAGTAAAAAATATCCATAAAAAATTCGGATCAAACGAAGTATTAAAAGGTGTTGATTTCAAAGTTGAAAAAGGTTCTGTGATCGCAGTTCTAGGAAACAGCGGTTCTGGAAAGACAACCCTTCTCCGCTGTATCAGCTTTCTGGAGCAGGCAGATAAAGGAGAAATCACCTTCGATGATTTCCACAAAGATATCACTGCTGTTACCAGGAAAGAGATCCGGCAGTTACGAATGAAAATGGGCTTTGTCTTCCAGGGATACAATCTTTTCCGCAACAAAACAGCACTTGACAATGTACTGGAGGGTCTTACCATTGCCCGTAAGAATTCTCCGGAAGAAGCGAAGAAAAAAGCTATGGAAATGCTGGAAAAAGTAGGCATGGCAGACCGCGCCAACTTCTATCCGGACCAGCTTTCCGGTGGGCAGCAACAGCGTGTAGCTATCGCAAGAGCCATCGCCTACAATCCGGAAGTAGTTCTCTTCGACGAACCAACCTCCGCCCTTGACCCAAGACTTACCAGCGAGGTTCTGGATGTTATGAGAAAGCTTGCCGAAGAAGGAAGCACCATGGTCGTAGTCACCCACGAAATGGATTTTGCCAGAAAAGTTGCCAACTGGGTAGTCTACATGGAGGACGGTGTTATCGTAGAAGAGGGACCATCCAAAGAGTTCTTCTCACAGCCCAAGAGTGAGAAAACGATGGCATTCCTCCATATGACAAGTTCGGATTATGTGATTTGATAACTTTCTTTTATTTTGATATCCCTTTTTCCAAAAAATGTGCCTGGGAAATAAATTCCGGGCACATTTTTATGTCACCATATATTTTTCAGGCTTGTATAACTATGATACCTGCGGATTGTTTCGTCCGTTGCACTCCCATAACCTACTCAATTCGCATATCGTGAAGCATACGCTCCGCTTTTATGCTTTCTTTGCTGCAATGGCAAACATCGGAGTTGGATTATAAAATTCATCCTTCTCTTTATAAACCCGTCTGCTCAACCCCAGATCAATGGAAATCTGCTCCATTCCTGTTTTTCCAAGCTCTTCCACGTCCCAGGCAGGGCGGAGGTAAGAACTGATGGGCAGCTGACGTTTAATATCTTCGCACTCCTGCATCAGGGAATTTCCAAGCTGGTTGTGGGCGTGATTTTCCGGGAGATCGGAGGTTTCAGCAAAGTTTGTAGCACCGTAATTGGCGTCAAAATTCAGGAGAAGTCCACCTGATTTTAACACTCTTGTCCACTCCTTATAGGCCTGTGCTGCTTCCGGTAAAGTCCAGGTCAGATTTCGGGAAATGACTACATCGAAGCTTTCGTCCTGAAAGCTTAAATGCTCTGCATCCATCACCTGGAAGTCACAGCTTACCTGCTCTTCTTTGGCAAGAATCCGGGAGTTTGCAATCATGTCCGGAGTAAGATCTGTACCGGTTACATGGTGCCCCTGTTTTGCAAGAAGGATGGTAAAAAAGCCGGTTCCGCAGCCCACGTCTAAGATTCTAAGCTTACCATTATCAGTCTCTTTTTCCTTAATTTCTATGACTGCTTCTTTTTTTTCTTTGCTTTCATCCTCAATTACAGGTTCTGTATTTTTTCCGTTATTCAAATATTTTTTATCGGTAAGTTTCTGAGCTTTTTCTTCAGAACTTAACGCCTTTTGGGGCAGATATTTCTCAATTTCTTCCAGCCATCTACCAGCTAATGGACTATGTAATTCCGCTCTTCTCTGCTCCAGGAAACTGTCGCTTCGCTTTGTCCAGTAAGCTGCAATCTTCTCTTTTCGGTCGTCTTCCTCGTAGCTGATCCGACCGTAAGCTACCATCGGACCATCCTTAATCACCTGTAGGGAACCAGTCTGATACAGGATTACTCCGTCCCCATAGGAGGTACAGGTTTCCAGAATATTATCCTCGTAATCCTTTACATATCCAAGGATTTCTCCTTCTGTAAACAGGTCTCCTGCCTTCTTCTGGGGATACCAGAGTCCCGTATAAGAGGCGGATTGATACTGCACATCCGTTACGTTTAATGGATAATATTTCCGCATACTTCTATGTCCGTCATAAATACCGAGGAACCGTAAAATACTGCGTACATCCCGCTTCATAGAACGCACTTCCTCTGTCTCCCAGGCTCCCATTCCGCCCCGTTCCAGAAGCACGGAAGGGATGCCGCAGGATGCTGCATAATTATAGCTTCCACCAGACGATACCTCAGATTTTACCATGTAAGGAACATCCACCTGCTCTGCCATCTGACGGGAAATTTTCATCACTTCCGGGGCTGCTTTACCTGCATAATACACATAAGGAGTCAGCTTCTCATAGTCGTCACCGCTGTGAAGATCAATGTAATAATCTGCCACTTTCTGCAGTTCTTCTACCACTGCTGAAGCCAGTCTTTCATACTTTGTACCATCTTTTTTTCCTGGAAAAACCCGGTTCAGATTCTCGCCGGTTGCTCTGCAAAGAGAACCGTGACGGTTCTCAAATTCCTCTTTCGCCACTACCTTTACAATAATTACCGTTCCGGTCATTTTCTCAATTTTCAAATCTCTTCCAAGCTCTACTGCACTCTGGATTCCCACATATTCTCCTGCATGAATACCAGCTGTGATAAGAGCTGTTTTCCCTGGTGCTTCTCCCCTTATAATGGTTGCAGGAAGAGAAAATTCACCATTTCCAATGGAAACAAAACCATGGACACGCTGCCCTGGTGCCACACTTGAGCCACCTATATTTATTATTTCACTCATTATTTTCTACCTTTTCCAATAATCTCTTTACAAATAATTTTCCTTACAATCCAATAAAAACTTATCTTATTTTTCAAATACTCTAATACTTCATTCTTACAACCAATACCGCTTTACTTCTCTTTAAATTCGTACAAATTTCTGTATATCTCTGATAATATCTTTTTCTATTTTACAGCCTCCACCATAAACATGGGTGTAGATCCATAATTCAGCTTCTCTTCCTCGCTCCACACCTGCTGCCATATATCCTCATTCACCTGAATCTGCGCTGCTCCAAGCGCTTCCAGTACCTTCACATCCCATCCCGGACGCTTGGTCTCAGACAGTGGAACCTGCATCGCAATTTTCTCCATTCGATCAATATCTGTGCACAGATAATGGTCATCCAGGCTTCCTTTTTCCACATTTTTGCGGTCGTTCTCGTAAGCCTCACGCTTCTTATCATCATAGAGATATCCATACCAGTTGGCATCAAAATTCAAAAGCTTTCCACCTTTTTTCAGAACCCGAAGCCACTCTTTATAAGCCATTTCCGGATGGGGCAGATTCCAGGTCAGGTTTCTGGAAATGATCACGTCAAAGCTCTCATCTTCAAACTCCAATGCCTGGGCATCCATTCTTTTAAATTCAATATTCCGGCTCTTTTCTCCGATAAATTTCACAGCATTTTCTGCAGCCTTTTCCAGCATTCCCGGAGTGTAATCTATGGCTGTTACATGATATCCTGCTTCCGCAAGAATCATAGGGAAAAAGCCTGGACCTGTGCCGATATCCAGAATTCTCAGGTGGTCCTTATATTTGTCTGTATGTTGTTTTTCGGAAAATTCTTCTTCGAAAACTTCTTTTTCCACAGAATTGTTTTCTGAATCCTCATTTTTCCCAGACCTTTTTCCAAAAAATCCGCGTTCCAGAGTCTCCAGCCATGCCCTTTTCTGCATCCCATTCAACTCTTTTTCATTCACCTCAGAATACCCCTCCGTCCGGGTACTCCAGTAACTCTCTATTTCGTCCAGTAATTTATCCACTTGTAATTCCTCCGCATTAAACTCTAATGTTAAAATTTTATCAAAACCAGTTTTCTTCCGCAAGCCCCCCGGGGGGATGGAACTCTATATAAAAAAGCAGACAAATCTGTATCTCTACAAACTCGCCTGCTCTCTTTTCTTTTTTCCTAAAAGGGAATTTCAACTATTACAAATGCTTCTCCAACAATACCAGCTGCACATCCGGTATCCCGTTAAATTCTGTAGGCACAATCCCGATTTCCTTATATCCAAGCTTCTTATACAGCCCTCTTGCAGCGGCATTTCTTGCATTAGTATCCATCCGAAGTTCCGGACAGCCGTGACTTAAAGCGTAATCCTCATAGAACTTTACAAACTTCTTGCCATAGCCTTTTCCAGATGTGGAGGGGGAAACTACCAGAGTGTGAAGGACGCAGACCTCCTCATCCCTGGCTGAAAATTCCCAAGCGCCCTCTGCATAAGAATCCACCTGCGCTTTATTGATTCTGGCCGCTCCCAGGATCTCCCCTGCATCCTCCAGAACAAACAAGTCATTGGCATCTAATGCAGCCTGTGCCGTAGCTCTTGTAGGATACACGCCACGGATCCAGCCAATGGTCTGCTGACCTGTTTCTTCTGCCGTATGAATGTCATTGTAAAGCTGTTCCACTGACGCAAGGTCAGCCTGCGTTCCCTTTCGAATTATCATTTTCTGTCACTCTCCTTATGCAAAATATAATGTTTTTCTTCGTCTCGTAAAAAGCCCTATCTGCTTCTTTTTAATACTGTTCATAGCTGTCAGGCTCCTGGATATATCTGGGATTTCATGATCATACTGGCTGTATTTTTTCAGCCGCAATTTCATCAATTCTCACAAGCTCTTCCTCCGTAAATGGTGCACAGTGGATTGCTTTTATGTTATCAAGGATCTGCTGTGGTCGTGATGCTCCAATGAGTACACTGGTCACCTCCTGCTGTGCAAGCAGCCAGCCAAGAGCCATCTCCGAAAGCTTCTCGCCACGCCCTGCAGCCATATCATTCAGCTCCCGGATCTGTAGCACACGCTCTGGAGTCAGATTGCTTTCCTTCAAAAATCTGCCATCGGTACGAATTCTACTGTCCTCCGGAATGCCATTAAGATAGCGGTCTGTAAGCTGTCCCTGTGCAAGAGGACTGAAAGTGATCAGACCTTTTTTCAGAATTCCTGTGGTCTTTTTTAGTCCATTTTTCTCCACAGTTCTGTCAAAAATAGAATAACGATTCTGATTAATTACAAAAGGACAATGCATTTCCTGCAAAATCGACGTTGCCTGTGAAAGTGTTTTTCCATCGTAATTGGAAAGTCCCACATACAGGGCTTTTCCGCTCTGCACTGCACTGGCCAGCGCTCCCATGGTCTCTTCCAGAGGGGTCTCCGGATCCATTCTATGATGGTAAAAAATATCCACATATTCCAGTCCCATACGCTTCAGGCTCTGGTCAAGACTTGCCAGAAGATACTTGCGGCTGCCCCAGTTTCCATAAGGACCATCCCACATTTCATATCCTGCCTTGGTAGTAATGATCAGCTCGTCCCTGTATTTTCCCAGGTCTTCTTTCAGAATCCTGCCGAAATTGATCTCTGCACTTCCCGGCTCCGGTCCATAATTATTCGCCAGATCGAACTGTGTGATTCCGTTGTCAAACGCTGTAAAACACAACTGTCTCATATTCTCAAATTTAGAAGTATCACCAAAATTATGCCATAGTCCAAGTGACACCTTCGGCAGCATAAGTCCGCTGTCACCACAACGGTTGTATTCCATTGTTGTATAACGTTCCTTTGAAGCAACATACATAATAAAGTCCTCCTTGAAAACGATAATTAAGTTCAGTATACTCCCTGTGGAATGATTTGTCATGAGAAAATATGACTGTTTATGGTATTACTGTTCGGAACGTGTTACTGTTCGCTGGTAATATTCCGCGAGGTGTTTTTGTGAACAAAGTTCACAGAAAACCCGAGAATTAAGTTTGCGCAGCAAACGCTACTTCTTGTGCTTGTCACAAGAAGGTTCGTCTTTCTGTGCATGGCGAAGCGCGTTACTGGTCACGGAGTGAACAGTAACCGGAACGTTACCAATAAGCAATAACAAACAACTGGCAGATTGTTGACTACAAACCGCAACACAAAATTGAACAGCAGAGATTATTTCAAAAAAATAATTGCCCCAAACGGTAAACTATGGTATTCTATAAGTATTATACTTGTGCAGATATGCAAGCTAGAAATTGAGGTGATCTATCGTGAAATCTAATGAATCCGCTGAGAACTATCTGGAAACCATTCTTATTCTCAGCAAAAAGAAACCTGTTGTGCGTTCCGTTGATATTGCTGATGAGCTTGGATTTAAGAAATCAAGTGTCAGTGTTGCTATGAAGAACCTTCGTGAAAAGAACCATATCACTGTCACTCCAGAAGGATATATTTATCTTACCGAATCCGGACAGAAGATTGCAGATATGATTTATGAGCGACATGAATTTTTATCCTCCTGGCTGATCAGTCTGGGTGTTGATCCGGAAACTGCAACCTCCGATGCATGCCGTATCGAGCATGTCATCAGTCCAGAGAGCTTTACCGCTATCAAGGAGCATCTCTCTCCTGGTAAATAAATTATACGCATTGCGTTTTTGCATTGCATTTTCCTACAATTACAGAAACTCATTGACTGCTGTACGCAGCAATCATAAAGACCTGTACTCCAGATAAAACCAATGACAAGGTTCCATCATTGTAGAATTTTATCCGGATACAGGTCTTTTTTATTTATATACTTTTCCTTATTTCACCAGATAATATCTGGCAGAAAATGGTCCCATTTTAAATACTGCTTTTCCGCCTGTAATTACCTTTTCTTTTTTCGTGTAGCGCTTTTTACCGCCATATTTCACCATATCACTTGCAAGGAGAAGCTCATATCCGGCATAATCTTTTTCCAAAGTGTATTCCTGGATTTCGTCGGAGAAATTGAACACAGCCAAAATTTTCTGATCCCCACTGATTCTTTCAAACAGATACATGCACTTCTGCTCCTGATGGCAATCCACCCATGAGAAACCATCCTGGCTGAAATCTCTCTGGGAAAAAGCACTGTTCTTCAGATAGCATTGGTTCAGATCTGCCATGAATTTATGAAATGCTTCATGAACAGGGAATTTCAGCAGAATCCAGTCCAACTCATCCTTTTCGCACCATTCTTTCAGCTGTGCCAGCTCATTTCCCATGAAATTCAGCTTTGCACCCGGGTGCGCATACATATACATATAGAAAGCTCTTGCCTGTGGAAATTTCCCATCATAACCACCGTTCATCTTCTGGGCGATGGTTGCCTTTCCGTGGACAACCTCGTCATGGGACAATGGCAGGATATAGCGCTCATTGTAAAAATACATCATAGAGAATGTCAGCTTGTGATATTTTTCCTGTCTTTCTTTTGCATCTGCCTGAAAATAAGACAGAGTATCATGCATCCATCCAAGATCCCATTTGTAATCAAATCCAAGTCCGCCCTCCCATACCGGCTTTGTCACACCCTGATATGGAGTGGAATCCTCGGCAAAAAGGAGGCAGTCAGGGATTCTTTCCTTTAAGCCCTGATTCATGGTACGGATAAATTTCAGAGCTGCCAGGTTTTCTCCACGGCTTGCGTCCCCCTGCCAGTAAATCAGATTTCCTACTGCGTCCATGCGAAGGCCATCGAAATGGAATTCATTCATCCAGTAATAGGCAGAGGACTGCAGAAAACTGCAAACTTCTCCTCTGGAATGCATAAAATTGCAGCTTCCCCATTCGTTGCGGCCAACTGCCATGTTTGGATATTCATAAAGGGCTGTTCCGTCATATTCTGCCAACGCATAATCATTCACTGCAAAATGCACTGGAACAAAATCCAGAATGACCCCAATTCCAGCCTGGTGGCACTGGTCTACAAATGCTTTCAGTTCTTCCGGCTTGCCATAGCGGGAAGTTGGACTGAAATATCCTGTATCCTGATACCCCCAGGATTCGTCACATGGGTACTCACAGAGAGGCATGATCTCCACATAATTATAGCCGTGTTCCTTCAGATAGGCGATAAGGATCGGTGCCAGTTCCTCATAGGTGTACCAGTCTTCCTGTCCTTCGCCTCGTTTTTTCCAGGAGCCAAAATGCATTTCATAAATGTTTACTGGTTTGTCGTAGCTTGCTTTGCGGTTTTTCAGCCATTTGCTGTCGCCAAATTCATAACCGCCAAGAGCATAGGTCTTTGAAGCAGTGCCTGGACGCATCTCGCTATAAAAAGCATAGGGGTCTGCGTGGTCCACGAAGGAGCCGTCCTGACGGTAAATTCTGTATTTATACATCAGGTCAGAGCCTACATTATTCATGGTGCATTCCCAGAAATTGCCATCATGAACGCGGTTCATAGGAGTCTCTGTCCAGCCGTTGAACTCACCAATTACAGATACTCGCTGCGCTGCCGGGGCAAATGTACGGAAGGTGGTTCCGCCATCCCATACGTGAGCACCAAGGTACTGATATGCTTCAAATTCTTTTCCTGTATAAAAGTTGTAAAAATCCATGTTTTTGCTCTCCCATTCATTATAAAAAGATATTAGACAGTAGTTGTTTTTCTCTGTATAATAAGTATAATTGTGTAAATGAAAAATTGCTACCGACGAAAAACGACATTAGTTGGATTTCCAACGTTTTTTGAAATGTGTCGGATTTCTTTATAACCTATTTAGTGTGTTGAAAGTTGTTCAAGGCGGACGCACTCGGACAATGGTGATTGCTCACTCGCCGGCGCAACGCTCCAGCGAACTAACTGCTAACTGCGACTAAATCGTTCAGG
>NZ_JBDGDM010000044.1:0-38648 GCF_040908885.1 Ruminococcus sp. RTP21358st1_G6_RTP21358_211008 | reverse complement strand
TTCGAGTATTATAAGATCTTTTATTATGTGGCAAAATACCACAACTTTACCAAGGCGGCCCAGGCGTTAAACAACAGCCAGCCTAATATTACCCGGGCCATGAACTGTCTGGAACAACAGCTGAATACCACTTTATTTATCCGTACCAACCGCGGCGTACAGCTCACTCCGGAAGGAGAACGGCTTTATACCCATGTGCTAAGTGCAATGGAGCAGTTCCAGGCAGCAGAAGAGGAGCTGGCAGACAGCTCCGGATTATCCCATGGAAGTGTAGCCATCGGTGCCAGTGAAACTGCCCTCAATATTTTCCTGCTGGATAAATTAAAAAGTTTTCACATGACTTATCCGGGAATCCGGCTGAAGCTTTACAACCATTCCACACCGGAAGCCAGGAACTTTCCCTTCGGGAGGTAAAGAACTATCCGATGATTTCTCTTGGGCGGGAAACTATGACCTATAAATTTTACAACAGCGTATTTTTATCTCATGGCCTGGATCTTTCCCCGGATACGGAAGCTGCCACTGCGGATCAGATCCTGCCTCTGGTAAAATGCGAGCTCGGGCTTGCTTTTTTGCCCCAGCCGATGGCTGCACCTTCCCTTTTGAAAAAAGAGATCGTACAGATCCCATTAAAAGATGAAATTCCGGAGCGCCAGATCTGCCTGGTGTATGACAGCCAGCATCCTATGGGAGCTGCGGCAAGAGAATTAAAAAATACAATTCTGTTGATTACATAAAAGAAGCGAAAGAACTTGGTTTATTAAACGCGGCACCTATCCAAACACAAGTCAATTGATGAGTCGGGAACATTTTCCCAGCATTTCTGATACTATTTTAATTCATTTGACACCTTTTCGCTAATTGTATGATAGATTTCCTTTGTCGCTGAATCATTTTCACCATTTACGACCAATATTTTTCCATCTATACTCATGACTACATATGAATGACAGGATGAATGGGTATACCTGATATAATCTCCATAAACATCATTTCTAAAATTTCCCATAGCATATCTAAGATTTCCTAAACCGTTGGTTCTATAATCATTCCGGTTCTGAGATGAATTTTCTTCATATGAGATACTGTCAATCTGCGCATAGTCCACTGTATAATCGCTCCAGCCTTGTGCCTCAATGGTAAAATCTTTATCCTCGAAACGAATCTCAATACTTCCCAAAAACAACGTCCATATACCGAATATAATGGTTAAAATGGCTATGATTCCGGATACTCCAATTGTTTTTTTGTTATACTGAATTTTTAATTTTTCTCCGGTCGCTATCTTTTTCTTATAAAAGAGATAAGAATAGAGAATGCTGATGATTGCAGCTGCCATAATGCTTACGATATACAAAACAAGAGCAGCCATACTTTCCTCAAAAAGACCACAGAGCATACACAGAATACCTGATGCCATCCATAGTTTCCCACTGAATCTATGAGTTGCATTCCAGTTTTCCTCATCCTGCAATGTCCATATAACCCGGATTCCTATCGTATTATTCTGCTTTACCTTTGGCAGATAATTTCCTATAACCATGAATAGTAAGCCTGTTCCATAATACATGAATGCCATGAACAGGTTCTCCATGCCTGCTCCGGTATTTACCAATCTGGCAATGCCATTATAGAGCAATGTAATAACAGGTATCATCCATATAGTCATTCCTATAACTTTTGGACTCTGTTGTCGGCTTCTGTTATCATAAAATATGATTGCTACAAATATACAGTGCGTTACTACAAAAAATACATTTATCCATTTACCGTGTGTACTCGTAAAACCCACCAGGACTCCTGCAAGAATTACCAGTATAGAGCTAATTAATGAACCTCTATATTTTTTTATCATTTCCTTCATCGTTCGATGCTCCTTTCAAATCTGTGATCCACAACATGACATCTTCCAATACGGAAGTGTTTAATTCATAATAAATAAACTTTCCTTCTCTTTGGTTTCGGATCAAATCAGCTTCCTTCAATATTGCCAGATGTCTTGATATGGATGCTCCCGTCACTGAAAAATGTTCGCATATTTCTCCAGCTGAAAGCCGCCCATTCTTCAATAAGTTCAAAATCTCACGTCGTGTTGGATCAGCCAGTGCTTTTAATGTATCCTGTATACCCAATAATTCATCACATCCCTTCATTTAACATTTAACTTAATTGTTAAACGTATTATAATGCAAGGAATATTATGTGTCAAGAACCAGTTACTTCAAAATATGGTTGACATTTATATTCTACAGATGTAGAATATAAACAACTTCTACAAAAGTAGAAAATAATAAACAGGGAGAATGCACTATGAAGACAGGAACAGTAAAGTTAATGACACTTATCACTACGGCGGTATTGGGAACTTTTTCAGCAGGAACGGTTCTGGCAGCAGAAAATAATGACTTTTATACACAGCCGCCAGCAGATTCCGACTGGGAAAAGGCAGATACGGAAGGTACTTATGCCAGCTACACGAATGGAAGTGATTATGTAAACATTTACAAATATTCACTTGATGATGTCAATATAGCAATTGCAAAATGCAATGATACGTATGAAGCCTGCTATCAGACAGTTTATTCAGAGGGGAACAGTTTATATATGACGGTGGGATATGCAAAAGATGCAGATGATATCGGTGATGTCAGAAAATTCGTAGAATATATTTCCTATCCAGGAAATCCCTCCCTTACCAGACAGGCAGATGAAGATTCAACAGAGAATTCTGATCAGGAGGATACCGATACTTCCAATCCGGGAGGCAAGGGAGATTCAGATTCTTCCGATACAGAAGTGAATGCTTCCGCAGATAACAGTGATGGTTCAGATATTATTTCCACCTCACCACTGACATTAGTTGACAGTGATGGAAATACAATTGAGATCAATTACATTCTTCACAAAGATTATTCTTGCGAATACCGTGGAGATGATGGAATGAAATATACTGATAATGGGAATGAAACTTATACCGATGAAAATGGAAATACCTACTCAGCTCTGAATGATGACACTCATCATCTGGGACATACGTTGGAACAGCATGACCTTCAGGATGCAAACGGTAATACTGTGACGGTTACGGAAACTACAAATGGTGATTATTATTTCCAGGACGAAAATGGTACAGGATTTACGGACAACGGAGACGGGACATGGAGTGATGAAAATGGCAGCAGCTATACAGAAATAGACTGATAGTGGTCAGTAGCTGCAGGAATGGCAAGGGCATTTGCAAATTGTGCAAAAGCCCTTGCCATTTCCGTGAACCGTGGTAAAATAGAATCATTCCTACATTTGTAGAAAATATGTAACAGGGGAGGTATGAAAAAGTGAAAAAAACTTACCAGAGACTTCCGGACTCAGAGCTGGATATTATGCTCGTTCTTTGGAATAATACTCCGCCGATGACCAGACCGGAGATTGAGAAAGTGATCAATATGAAGAAAAAGCTTGCATCAACAACAATTTTGTCATTGCTGACCAGATTGGAGAACAAAAATTTCGTGGAAGTGACGAAACAGGGAAAAATGAATCTGTATACACCCATGGTTTCGCAGTCAGATTATCAGGCACATGAAAGCCAGAGTGTTCTTGAGAAACTTTATGGGAATTCACTAAAAAAGTTTGTAACTTCACTTTATCATGGAAAGAAGATCAGCTCAGAAGAAGTCCAGGATCTCAGTGAATTTCTTAAGAACCTGGAGGACAGGGAGGAATAGCTAATTATGGAGGTTTTCATTCTGCACATTCTGAAACTGAACATTATTGCAGCAATAGTAATTTTACTGGTAAAAGTGCTTGCGACTCTGTTTAAAGGACGTGTATCAGCGAGATGGAAGTACTTTATCTGGCTGTTGATTACGATAAGCCTTTGTGTTCCGGTGCGCCTTCCGGAGAATCTGGCACTGGTGGATTTCAAAGTACTTAGAAGCAGTCAACAGAATACGCAAAACCCGAAGATAACGGATTACGCAGTCAGACCAGAGGAAAGTCAGAAGATAACAGAAACCGTATCATCTGCGAGCAATGACATGAAAAATCTGACAGAAATTCCGGAACAAAAGAGAACTGTCAGGTACGAATCAGATAAATGGCTGGGAATTGTGGCTGTGATTTTTGTTGTTGTCTGGCCGAGCGTAGCGGTACTTAAACTGACAGGAGAATTGCTGGCATATTATTTTTCTATAAGGAATCTGGAACGGATGAGTCTGCAGGTAAGTGATACGGTGAGTATTCAGATGTACCGTGCAGCGTGTCAAAAGAAGCACGTACGCAGAATACCGGAGCTCAGGCAAAACGCAGGTCTTACCACACCGCTTCTTGCAGGACTTTTACATACAAAATTGTATCTACCAGCAACCGGGTATTCAGCAGAAGAAAGAAAACTTATTTTTTACCATGAACTCACACATTATTGCCATCGGGATCTCTGGTATAAGATGCTCCTTCGAATCTGTGCATCAATATACTGGTTCAACCCCTTTCTTCTTATCATGCTGAAAGAAGCGGATAAGGATATTGAGAATCTGTGTGATACAGCAGTTGTTCGCAGAGTTAATAAAAAGGAACATAAATTATATCGACAGCTGCTTCTCAGGACAGTGGCCATGGAAAATCAGATTCCATATGTGACAGCAAGTCTTAATGACAGCGAAATGGTGTTTAAAGATCGGATTCTGTATATGGTGAACATTCGGAAACTCCGCAGAGGGATTCTTCCGGGAATTCTTGTGACGCTGCTGCTTGCAGGCGGTAATCTGGTATTTAATGTCTCTGCCGGGACAGATACAGTTTCAGTAGAGACGGAGAAGTCTGGTATTGAAAAAAATGCAGATCCAGAGAAAAATAATGTACCGGATTATGCACCGTTTTCTGAAATGGTAACTATGCAGAAAGCTGCTGAAACACAGGACGAAGGAGGAGTGACAGAGAATGCAGATACAGAGGATTCTGTAGACGAAGAGGAAAAAGCAGATGCGGAAACAAACGATGAACCTGCCATGGAAAACAGCGGACAGGTAAGTGAAACGACCGATGATGGAATTACCTCTGACAACAACGAGTCTGTTTCATCTTATGAGAATCTGCCAGCAGGCGTACCATATACCAGTGGATTCACTACTGCTTCCGGTGTAGCATCAATTGTAGCACCGGGTGGAGGAGATGAAGAATCCAGAGTTCTTTACGATAACGGAGATGGGACCTATTCTGATGCTTATGGGAGCCGATACAGTTATCAGGGAGATGGAAACTGGGCAGATGCCAATGGAAATTCATATCGTACCTGGAATGACGAAGACTATAATTTCGGAACACAGCTGGAAAAGCATGAACTCAAGGGCAGCAGCGGCACCGTTAATGTAAAAGAGACTACAAACGGAGATTATTATTACTGTGATTCAGAAGGTGTAGGATACACAGATAATGGTGACGGAACCTGGACCGATGAGAACGGAAATCTTTATGAAGAGTAAATGAAAAGAAACGTTTTCCGGAAGCAAATAAGAGACTGGAAAACGTTTCTTTTCTTGTAAAATGTTATATGAGATATAAAAGCTATTTGGAAATATAATTATTTGATAAGAAAGACATTTTTATTTTACAACAAACAGATATTTTTATGATAAAATATCGGAAAAAAATTTTGGACTGTAACAAAAGTCGTTGCAGTGTCTAAACTACATCAAATGGATACGGAGGAAGAAATGTGCGGGATCTGTGGATTTACAGGTTACAGACAGGATCAGAAGACAGTAATTGAAAGGATGATGAAAGCCATTGAGCATAGAGGCCCGGACAGTGAGGGCTCCTTTTGCAGGGAGAAGATTACGCTGGGCTTTCGAAGACTTAGTATTATTGATTTAGAAGATGGGCAGCAGCCTATGGAAAGTGCGGATGGAAATCTGCATATTGTTTTTAATGGAGAAATCTATGATTATAAAGAACTGCGGGCAGAACTTGAGACTTTCGGCATTTCTTTTTGCACCCATTCCGATACGGAAGTTCTGGTAAATACCCTTCAGCAGTATGGGGAGAAGGCACTGGATAAACTCAGGGGAATGTTTGGGTTTGCAGTATGGAATGAAAAAGAGCAGACTTTGATGCTTGCAAGGGATTTCTTTGGAATTAAGCCTGTGTACTATGCCGAAATAGATGGGCACTTTGTATTTGCTTCTGAAATTAAGAGTATCCTTGCATTTCCAGGCTATGAAAGGAAAGTAAATCAGAAGGCACTGGAGCAGTATTTGTCATTTCAATATTCTCCTCTGGAAGAGACCTTCTTTAAGGGAATTTATAAACTGATGCCTGGACATATGCTTTTATATAAAAACGGAAGCTATGAAATAAAGACTTATTTCAAACCAAAGCTTACACCAGGTCAGTGGAACCATAAGACGAATATGGCGCAGCTGCGGAGCCAGCTTTCCGAGATTTTAAAGGATTCAGTGAAGCATCATATGTTAAGTGATGTGGAAGTCGGCGCATTTTTATCAGGTGGAGTGGATTCCGGTTATCTGGCTTCTTCCTCCGGTGCAGATCAGGCATTTACAGTGGGATTTGATGAGGGAGATCGATATAGTGAAGTAAACAAAGCTGCCAAAGTGGCAGAAAAAGCAGGTTTGAAACACCATGTGAAAATCATATCCAAGCAGGAATTCTGGGATGCCCTTCCAGATGTGATGTATCATATGGATGAACCCCTTGGGGATGCCTCTGCAGTTCACTTTATTTTCTTTCCAAAGAGGCCGCAGGGCATGTCAAGGTAGTCCTTTCCGGGGAAGGCGCAGATGAACTTTTCGGTGGATATAATATTTACAGAGAACCGGAAGCATTAAAGAAAGTTGCCTGGATTCCATTCAGGCTTAGACGTGCTGTTAGAAAACTGGCCGCAAAGCTGCCAGATGTGAAAGGTCGGGATTTTCTTATCCGCGCGGGAATGAAAGTGGAAGAACGTTTCATTGGAAATGCGTATATCTACCGTGAAAAAGAGAAAGCGCAGATTTTGAAAAATAAAGTAACAGGACCTTCCACGCAGGAATATTTAAGACCATTTTATGAAGAGCTTGAGGCAGAAAACAGAGGATCACTTCAAGACATGGAAAAAATGCAGTCTGTAGATTTGAACTACTGGCTTCCTGGCGATATTTTGCAGAAAGCAGATAAAATGAGTATGGCACATTCCCTGGAAGTCAGGGTACCATTTCTGGATAAAGAAGTTTTTGACTTTGCAGCAAAGCTTCCGAAAGAAACTAAGATTGCAGCAGGTACAACCAAATATATTTTCCGTAAAGCTGTTTCAAAATTTCTTCCACAGGAAACCGATGAACGTAAGAAACTTGGTTTTCCCATTCCAATCCGTGTGTGGCTGCGGCAGGATGACTGGTATCAGATGGTAACGGATTTATTTACCTCAAAAGCGGCAGAAGAATTTTTTCGTACAGAGGAACTGCTTCAGCTTCTGAAGGACCATAAAAATAAAAAGGCAGATAACAGTCGTAAAATCTGGACAGTTTTAACATTCCTTATCTGGTACGATAGATTTTTTGCTACATGTTCGAAGGGAGAGTTGGTTACAAGGCTGCAATAATAAAACTTCAATATATTCTTTTTTATATTCATAATAATGCACTAATTAGGTGTCTGGAAGAATTTAAGAAAAATAAATTTGTACCTGTAGAAGAAGCTGAGAAACAGATTAAACTTGGAGCTGTGATTACCAGACTTAACAGTACCATACGGAGAATCAAAAAGTATCTGGATGGAAGCATCCCATGCCTGGAGGAATTGGAAGAAACGCGACTTCCATACTTTGAGAAAAATGCGGACAAACGTGAAAACCGCTGGAGCCAGATCATTAGTGGAAGTGATCTGATTGATACCATCTAAAAAGCAGACAGCCCGATATTTTCGGGCTGTCTGTCATTGGATTAAGGAAAGATATGAGGCAGGAAATACAGTCATTTTTTGCAGCATATCTTTTTTTGTATCATTTTGTCTATATTTTAAAGAATCCTGTTCATGTACAGGGGTTCATTAGTTGGTTATACTAATAAAAAGCGGATGTGATAGTTTATGCAGAAGAAAATCCGGCCGAATACCGGAATTCTCTTCTGGCATTAGCGGCAAACTTTATAATAGTTTGCGTAGAAATTCATCACATATAAGATATAAGCTTTTAAATTTTTCATTTCGTTCACCTCTTTTCTTAACTTACAAGTGCATTATAGATCACCTGAAAGCGGATTACGTGCCAAATGAAAAGAAAAAACAGACAAAATTTGCAGAGGAGAGAAATTATGTTTCCGGTTTATGAAGAGAAAAAAGAAAACCTGCATTTACATTCCCGCATTGCCAGACATGAATCCCCTCATCTGCACAATTCAGTTGAATTCATCTATCTTACAGAAGGATGCTTGGAGCTTGGAATGGGCCAGGAACTCTTTCACATGGAGGAAGGTGATTTTGCAGTCCTTTTTCCGGAAGTGATCCATCACTGCCAGGTCTTTTCAGGAGAGAATAATAAGGCATGCTATCTGTGGGCGCAGCCCATACTTTGCGGACAATTTGCTTCTGTTATGCAGAAATACTGTCCGAAAAATCCTGTGATTAAAAAGCCGCAGGTCCACCGGGATATTGTAAATGCAATTCGGTGCCTGAAGCTCGATAAAAAGGAGCAAAATCCTAACCTTGTTGTAGAACAGGCTTATGTGCAGATCCTTTTGGCCAGAAGTATCCCGGTATTTAACTTACAGGAAAAGAGCAGTGTGGAGAGCAATGATATCATTTATCAGACGGTCTCCTATATTGCAAAACATTTTAAAGAAGAAATGTCCCTGGAAAAGATGGCAAGAGATATGGGAGTAAGTAAATTTACACTTTCGCGTGTCTTTTCCGGAACTTTTCATAGAAATTTTAACCAATATTTAAATGAACAGAGATTAAACTATGTCTGTGTTCATTTAGAGTGTACTGACAAAAGCATTACGGACATTTCCATGGATGCAGGATTTGAAAGTCAGCGGACTTTTAACCGGGTTTTCAGGGAACGCTACAAAATGACACCAAGAGAATACCGGAATCTGTACAGAGAAAAGTTTGTTCTGCAAAATGAAATCATATAGAAAAGAGAGGATAAAAATATGCTGAGTGAGAGTATTGCAAAACTGGTACAGTATGGAGTCGAGACGGAACTGATACCAGAATGTGAGAGAAATTACACAACAAATCTTCTGCTGGATGTATTTTACGAGGATGATTACACTGCACCGGAACAGGAATTTCAGAACATTGAACTTGAGAAGGTTCTGGATGAACTGTTAAAAGAGGCAATTGATCGGGGATTGATTGAAGACAGTGTTGTCTATAAAGACCTGTTTGATACCAGACTGATGAATTGCCTCATGCCACGACCTGCAGAAGTACAGACAACGTTCTGGAAAAAATATGGGGAGAATCCAAAAGCAGCTTGTAGGCGGTTCTATTTTAAGCCATGACCATTTCCAGGGAGGACATTATACCTTCGCAATGGCTAAGGCACCGATTGAAAAGCATGTGACCATTCCTGGATTTGAGGATGTGGAAGCGGGAATTGTAAAGTGGCCGTTATCAGTGCTCCGTATCCGTCATAAAAATCCAGAACGGTTGATTGACCTTGCAACACATGTGCTGCAGGCATGGAGAGGCTATACAGATGAAGCAGCCTTTGTATTTGCCAATACGGACGGAGAGCCACATAATACCATAACCCCAATTGCCCGTAAAGTGGAAGATGTATACGAGCTGGATCTGACACTTCGCAATAATATTACGACGAAAGAACATCCACTTGGTGTATATCATCCACATGCACAGTACCATCATATTAAAAAGGAAAATATCGGACTGATCGAGGTAATGGGGCTTGCAGTTCTTCCGGCCAGATTAAAAGAAGAGCTGGAGCTTTTAGAGGAATACATTTTATCTGGAAAAGATATTTCTTCAAATGAAAAAATAGCAAAGCATGAGGATTGGGTGAAAGAATTGCTGGAAAAATATCCGGATATTAATGCAGAGAACATTCATGCAATTCTTCAAAAAGAAGTAGGACTGGTGTTTGTACATGTGCTGGAAGATGCCGGAGTTTATAAATGCACACCAAAAGGAAGAGAAGCTTTTATGCGTTTTGTGGACAGTTTATAGGACGTGTTTTGACCGTGATTATAATGAATGCTGTAGTATGAAGTACAAAACTACAGAACAAGAAAATATTTTATAACAGCAGTTGCAGCCGGTATCTCATGATATATAAAATGAGAATATCGGCTGCTTTTCATTATTTTTACCCCTAAAAGGTAATCTTCTGAAAACCAAAACTGTAGTTTGGATCTCAACTGAAAAAAATTAAATTTTTTTGTTACCATCCACTATTTTTTACGATATATAATATGAATGGAAATTTTTTTATTCAAAAAGGCGCCTTATCTGTTGCTGGTCAGATTATGGACAGTGACTTTTAGCTTAAAGAAACCCGGAGGACAACCTGTAAATGAATGATGATGAAATTATAAACCTGTTTTTGAAAAGAGATGAGAATGGAATTATAGAATTGAGTACTAAGTATCATCCCTATTGCTACAAGATTGCCTGGAATTTATTGGCGAATAGAGAAGATGCCGAGGAATGTCTGAATGATACCTGGTTTTCAGTATGGTCACAGATTCCTCCTACGCATCCTCCTGTATTGGCACACTTTTGCGGTCGGATTACAAGAAATCTTAGTATTGACCGTTTAAGAAAAAAGTTTGCAGGCAAGCGCCCGGATGTTCATATGGCAGATGTTATAGAGGAAATGGATCAGCTAAATGTAACTTATACCGTGGAAGAACAGCTGGCGGAAAAAGAACTGATGGAAACCATAAATCGTTTTTTGGAAGAAATGTCTCCAAAGGACAGAAATATTTTTGTACGAAGATACTGGTTTTTAGATCCTGTTTCTGCAATATCCCAAAAGCATCATATGTCAGCGGGAAGCGTGAAAATGAATTTATACAGAAACCGGAAAAAGCTGTTGAAACTGTTGGAAAAAGAAGGAGGACGCATATGAAAAAGTTTGATTTTTCAAAAGAATTTGGTAATATTGATCCGAAATATATAGAGGAAGCAGAGCGGGAATGGAGTGAAAAAAAGGAAAACCGGAGACCAAAAAAGTGGAGCATAGTAGCAGCTGCCTGTGTGATCGTCACCTTGGGTTCTGTTATCTTTTCTAATCCACATATCCAGGCTGCAATAAAAAATATTACATTGTCCATAGGAGAAACCCTTGGTTTCCCAAAAAGCATTGAATCTTATACGGAAGTGTTGAATACCTCTAAGGAAGACACGGGAATTACTGTAACATTAAAAGAAGTTGTTCTGGATAATGGGGTTCTGTTAACAAAGGTGCATGCAGAAAAAAAATCTTCCGGGCAAAAGGTCACGGATGATGTCCAGGATGCCTGGACCTTTGCCAATACACAGCTTGACATTGATTATCAGAAAACTACAATAAATGGACAGAAAATTGAAGAATACGAAAGCGGACACTATCTGCCGTATTCGGATGAGGATTTGCTAAATATTGGACTGGATGAAAATGTCTATGATGCTGTTCTGGAATCCCGCTTTTCCCTTGATGGGGATCTGGGAGAAAATCCGGAAGTACATTTGGTACTCGGTGCCTATCAAAATGAAAATCTTGGCGAAGATTATTTCGCAGAGTTTGAGTTTGATTTTTCTATTCCCCATGAGGAGCTTATGAAACAGACAGTTCATAAAAAGCTGGAAGATGTTTCTGTTAAAACAGAAGAAGGAACCGTAAAATTAACAGACTTTTCCATGAATAAACTGCAAAGTATAATTAAGGCAGAAATTCCGGAAGAACTTGAGGAAAAGCTGTATAATGGTAATGAGATGATGCTTATGGGGACAGACAGTAAAGGAAATCAGGTACAGTATGAACTGCGCAGTAATTCGGCAGATGGTAAGTCTCAATGGAGTTTTAAAACCAGTTTCTGGGGTATGTATCAGCTGGATTCTGACGGCCCGGTTCTTTTGCTCCCGGATATTGACAGCGATTATCTGGAATTACAGCTTTATACCAGAGAACCTTACATGGCTGCCGCAGACACTGTCTGGGTTGATGACGATTTTGTAGAAATTGGTGAGACTACAGAAGAAGTAGAAGAAGTTCCAGAGGATACTTTGGAGGGAGAAAATCCGTCAGATGCAGAGGAGCCGATTGAAACTCAAATTATCGGAGGGGCAGCAGCTCCCACAGAAGTAAGGCTTCAAGACGATACAGACCAGAAAGAAAATACCGACGCAGCAGATAAAACGGATGAAGATTATGGAACCGAAGAAAGCGCATATGATGGAACTACAGGTGAAATCACTGCAGAATCTGACTGGACACCTGTCAGTGAAAAAATAAGGATTCAGATTAAGTAGAGAAACGTGAATCTTCTTAAAAAATACCATGTCAAAGAAGCTTTGCATACCTGTTTTTTCCACTGTAAAAGGTAAATTGCTTTTCATTAGGCAGAATTTTTTATATAATCCAAGTGAGAAGCAAAACCGATTGGAAGAACAGGAGCAGAGCAAATATGAACATTGGAACGCAGATATTAAAAATACGAAAAGAAAAGGCGCTGACTCAGGAGGAATTTGGAAAAATATTTCATGTTACCAGACAGACTGTGTCTAATTGGGAGAATGAAAAGAGCTTCACGTTCATGGAAAAACAAATTCGTGCGATTTGACCAGATTGTGGGGAAAGCTGTTGTAAGATACTATCCTTCTTTTAAGTGATTAGGATAATAAGAAACGCGAATATCAGTGGCTTATTTAGTACTGGAATATTCGCGTTTTTTATTTGATATCGCAAAGTTTTTATATTTTCAAATATATGTAATCAGTTGGCAGCCGGTTTTCTAAAAAGATTAAAAATTCCTGTCTGCTCAATCAATCTTGTGATGGTAAAGAAGATAAAGGAATCAATTGGCCACATGATCAGGTTCTTTACAGTACGCATTGGGAGGATTGCAAGGAATCCTTTTCCGTAAAGCATGTCCAGCCATAAGGTATTTAACAGAACATTTACAATCAGAACGACAACCAGTTTTGCAATCAGCACGCGACGGAAAGTGAGCTTATGTTTGTAGTAAAAACATCCATAAATAAATGCCGCGAGCATTGCGTTAAAGGTGAACCCAAAGAAAAATGGACCATCAGGGCGGATAAAGAATTTCACAATATCCAGCACACCGGCAAACAGACATCCGGTAATGGGTCCAAACAGATAATCAGCAATCTGGTTTGGGATACCGGAAAATCCAATTTTTACATAGGGACCGATATTGATAGAAGCAACTGAATTTAAAATCAGTGCCAGGGCAGCAAGCATTGCACAGACTGCCAGTGTAGAAGTGGTTTTCAGCTCTTTGGCTGAGGTGAGAAACATGTTCTTTGTTTTCTCCATAAAAAAATTACCTCCTTTTCTTTTTTCGCTCACAATAGGAGATAATTTATGGATTCATATTTATCTTCTGTTGCAGCGAGAAGCAATCCACGAACCGCAAGATTTCTCTTTTCGTCCTCCGGCAACTCTCCATCCGGAAGGCACTTTACGCTCATGAATTTACTCTGCATTACTTTACATGGGGCAGTATATAACAGATTATTGGAAAAAGCAAGAAAAAAAATATATAAAAATATAAGTTTTTGCAATTAAGAAAACAGACAAGAAATCGTGGCATTTTCTCCATATTTTCTAAAACTTTGTCCATATGTTTTTACAAAAATCAGACTATAATAAAAGAAAAAACCGTTCAGGAGGAATCATTATGGCAATTTTAGTTACAGGTGGTGCTGGTTATATTGGAAGCCACACGGTAGTGGAGCTTCAGAATGCAGGATATGATGTTGTGGTACTGGACAATTTAAGCAATGCAAGTGAAAAAGCACTGGACAGAGTATCAAAAATCACAGGAAAACCAGTGAAGTTTTATAAGGCAGATATTCTGGACAGAGATGCTTTAAATAATATTTTTGACAAGGAAACTATTGAGTCCTGCATCCATTTTGCAGGTTTGAAGGCAGTTGGAGAATCTGTGGTTAAGCCCTGGGAGTATTATGAAAATAACATAGCAGGCACTTTAACCCTGGTTGATGTAATGAGAAAACATAATGTGAAAAATATTATTTTCTCTTCCTCAGCAACTGTATATGGAGATCCGGCACAGATTCCGATTACAGAAGAATGCCCAAAGGGACAGTGTACGAATCCGTATGGCTGGACAAAATCCATGCTGGAACAGGTGCTTACCGATATCCAGAAAGCAGATCCAGAATGGAATGTTATGCTTCTTCGTTACTTTAATCCAATTGGCGCACATAAGAGTGGAACAATTGGAGAGAACCCAAATGGCATTCCCAATAACCTTATGCCATATATTACACAGGTAGCAGTTGGTAAGCTGAAGGAACTTGGTGTATTTGGAAATGATTATGATACTCCGGATGGAACTGGTGTAAGAGACTATATTCATGTTGTGGATCTGGCAAAGGGGCATGTAAAAGCGCTTAAGAAAATCGAGGAAAATCCTGGGCTTGCGATTTACAATCTGGGAACCGGAAAGGGCTATAGTGTTCTTGATATTGTAAAGAATTTTGAAGCTGCAACTGGTGTGAAAATTCCATATGTGATCAAACCTCGCCGAGCCGGAGATATTGCAACTTGTTATTGTGATGCATCTAAGGCAGAAAAAGAGCTTGGCTGGAAAGCAGAAAACGGTATCCGTGAGATGTGTGAAGATTCCTGGAGATGGCAGTCTAATAATCCGCAGGGATATGAAGAATAGGATGTATATTTAAAATAAGAGAGCTGTGAGATGCAGCCCTCTTATTTTTTTGAATAATTGACCTTATGTTATAAATGAACGCATTTTTATCCTAAAATGTTCTATTTTTTTAAATTCTACAATTTTGTGCATGTTTTGTTAAATGTTGTTTATGTAATTTTGGAAAAGATAAAGATATAATCATATTCGGATTAAGGAAGTACGAAAATAAACCTGAAAAAAACAGGAGAAAGAGAAGGAAAACATGGAAGAAAAAAGATATTTGAAATGGTACAACAAAGTCGGATACGGTTCCGGAGATGTGGCTGGAAATGTGGTATATGCATTCCTTTCCACCTTCGTAATGCTCTATCTGACCAATACTGTTGGATTGAATCCGGGTATTGTAGGAACATTGATTGCAGTATCAAAACTGTTTGATGGAGTGACCGATATTTTCTTCGGCTCTATGATTGATAAGACAAAAACAAAAATGGGAAAAGCAAAACCCTGGATGCTGTATGGTTATATCGGCTGTGCAGTTACTTTGATCGGTGTATTTGCAATTCCGGAAAGTCTTGGACAGACAGCGCAGTATGCATGGTTCTTTATTGCATATTCCCTGTTAAATGCAGTATTCTATACAGCAAATAACATTGCATATTCAGCTCTTACAGCTCTGATTACCAAGAACAGCAAAGAACGTGTAGAAATGGGATCTTACCGTTTTATCTTTGCATTTTCTACCAGCCTTTTGATCCAGTCTGTTACTATCAAGTTTGTTGAGATTATGGGAGGGGGAGCTGCTGGATGGAGAACTGTAGCAATCATTTATGCCATCATTGGACTTATTATAAATACAGTTTCTGCATTATCTGTAAAAGAGCTTCCAGAAGAAGTCTTAAACGAAGATGCGTCCAGCGCAGTAGATGAAAAATACAGCCTTATTGAAGCTGCAAAACTGTTATTTTCCAACAGATTTTATATTATGATCTGTGTAACCTACATTCTGCAGCAGATTTATTCCGCAATGCTCAGTATGGGTATTTATTACATGATGTATGTATTGAAAAACGAGGATCTGTTCCCGGTATTTTCCTGGGCAATCAATATCCCGTTAATCATTGCGCTGGTTATTACACCATCTTTAGTAGCAAAATGGAAAGGCTTATATAAGCTGAATCTGGTTGGATATACCATTGGAACCATTGGACGTGCCCTTGTAGTAGTTGCTGCTTATATGGGAAGCGTACCGCTTATGATTGCCTTTACAGCCGTTGCTGCATTTGGTATGGGACCATGGCAGGGTGATATGAATGCGGTGATTGCTAACTGTTCAGAGTATACCTATCTGACAAAGCATAAACGTGTAGACGGAACCATGTATTCCTGTACTTCCCTTGGTGTGAAACTTGGAGGAGGACTTGGAACTGCGATTACAGGCTGGCTTCTGGAATTCAGCCACTTTAACAGTTCACTTGCTGTACAGCCGGATTCCTGCCTTAGCATGCTTCATACTATGTATCTGTGGATTCCAGTTGTGATTTGTGTAATCATTACTTTTATTATGTCACAGATGAATGTGGAAAAGGCAAATGAAGAATTAAAGAACAGTAAAATGCTGAAAGCAAAATAATCATTAAGATAACGAAATATAGCAATGGGATGTAACAATAAAAATGTCTAGAGGATGATTATGAACTATAGCGACTTAAAAGAAGACAAAAGATTAATTGAAGCAGTACCGACCGCAAGACAGATTGCATATGAAAGCATGGAATTTTTCTGTTTCATTCATTTTACAGTAAATACCTTTACCGGAAGAGAATGGGGCGATGGAACAGAGCCGGAATCTATTTTTAATCCGACAGAGCTGGATGCAAAACAGTGGGCGAAAACAGCCGCAGAGGGCGGTATGAAGGGACTGATCCTTACCTGCAAACATCACGACGGATTCTGCCTGTGGCCATCAAAATACACCGAACACAGTATCAAAAACTCTCTATATAAAAATGGAAAGGGTGATATTGTAAGAGAAACAATGGAGGCTTGCAGAGAATATGGCCTGAAGTTTGGTGTTTATCTTTCTCCTTGGGACAGAAACAATGAATCCTATGGAAAAGGAAAAGAGTATGATGACTATTATGTGAATCAGCTTACAGAGCTTCTGACAGAGTATGGTGATATTTTTGTAGTATGGTTGGACGGTGCCTGTGGGGAAGGCGCAAACGGAAAGGTACAGAAATATGACTGGCAAAGATACTACCAGGTAGTTCGCAAGCTGCAGCCAAATGCTGTGATCTCTATTTCTGGTCCTGATATCCGTTGGTGTGGAAATGAAGCTGGTGAGGTACGCCCAAGTGAATGGAGCGTGGTAGCAGCAGATATGAAAGATCCGGCTCTGACCGCAGAGTTAAGCCAGCAGGAGGATAATGAAGAGTTCCGTGAAAGACCATTGGATGAAACACAGTCTGATCTGGGAAGCAGGGAACGTCTTGCGAAGGAAGAACGACTTGCCTGGTATCCGGCTGAGACAGATGTCTCCATCAGACCGGGCTGGTTCTATCACGAAGAAGAGGATGATAAAGTACGTTCTTTTGAGAATCTGAAGGATATTTACTTAAAATCAGTTGGTGGAAATACTACACTTCTGTTAAACATCCCTCCGATGAAAAACGGAAAGATCCATCCAACGGATATTCAGAACCTGAAGCAGTTAGGTGGCTTTATCAAAGAAAGCTTTTCCAATAATTTAGTGGAAGAAGCTGGTATTACAACCATTCCACCACTTGACTGCCGGGAGATGTCCCCAGAAGTTCTTAGAACCGATGATTATGAGACTTATTTTCTGAATGAGGCTGGAACCAATAAACTGGTTATCAAGATTAAATGGATTGAAAGAAAAAAACTACATTATCTTGTTCTGAAAGAAGCAATTCCGCTTAGCCAGAGAGTTGAGGCATTTAATGTCTGCTATGAAGAAAACGGCAGCATAAAAAAATGCTATGAAGGAACAACTATCGGATATAAGAGAATCGTCGATTTGAAGGGAATCCATACAGATAGTCTGGCAATCGTAATTGAAGATTCCAGAGTTGCACCTGCGATGGCATTTGTGGGAGTATATTAAAATAGAAGAATAAGAAGTACATATGACTAGGGGAGAGCGTATGTAGAATATTAGTAATAAAAATAAATCAATTAAAAGCCCAGGCAGTTTTTGAACCTGGGCTTTCGTATACAGATCATTTCTTTTCTGGTTCAGTCATCTGATTCTCTTCATTTTGCCGCAGTTGTTTCCGAAACTGTGACGGCGAAGCGCCAAACTGTTTCCGGAAAAAGCGGCTGAAATATAATGGATTTTCATATCCAACCAGATTCGAAATTTCTGTAACATTGTAGTTTGTGGTTTCCAACAGAGATTTCGCATTTGAAAGACGCAGGTTCTGTATGTACTGGGCGGGTGTTGTATTCGTATATTGTTTGAAGTTCTGGATAAACCAGCTAACACTAATATTTTTCGAAGCTGCATATTTTTCAATATTAATCTGTTTATTGTAATGCATTCGGAAATAATCAACTGCCTGCGCCATGTCATCCATGATCATCGGATTCTTCTTGTGTGGTTTTACAAGAATCTGGCGGTGAAGAAGGATTAAAAGCTGCATAAAGTAATACACAAGAAGCTCTTCATAGTCATCTTTCCGCAGCTGCAGTTCTTCAATCATGTTCATGTACAGATGCTTGTATTCCATGGAGACCCCGGAATAAATCACATGAACGCCATCTACAATGCCGTATTTGCGGAGGATATTTTTGACGTTATTCCCAGTAAAATGAACCCAGTACACTTCCGGATGGTCGGCACCATAATAGTAGTAGCGCTGTTCTTCTTTTGGACGGTACAAAACCATGTTTCCAGCAGAAACAATTTCCTCTTTTCCATCAAAATAGAAATGTGCTTTTCCAGAAGCAACGTAAAGAAGCTGGTAATCAAGCCGACCTCGCGGCCGGTGCGTTGGCAGCTTCTTTATTGTATACAGACGGTAAGTACCGCAGCTCCCTATAAAAATAGGATGTTTTTTATCTTTAAAATCCAAGCGTGTCTGGTGCCAGTAAGCGGAGTTTGTGTACAATATAAATTACCTCCTTGTAAATCGGAACAGATTGTGCATATTTCAAAATTAATAAAAAAGTGTATATTTTTGTGTCTTTACTTGTTAAATTATATCATTTTGTGCATGTTTTGTCGAACAGAGTTTATGTAAATTTTTTAAAAAACAGGTATAATCATATCAGATGTTAAAACAGAAAAATATATAATATTGGAGGAGCAAATATGATTGTACCAAAACACTACGAAAATCTGAATGTGTTACATGAAAACACCATGCCCCATCGAGCATACTACATGCCTGCATCAAAGGATATGGGATCTCTTGTACATGACAGAGAGAAATCTGACCGTATGGAGCTTTTAAATGGAAACTGGAAATTCCAGTTCTATAAGAGCATTTATGATCTTCAGGAAAAATTTTACGAAGCAGGTTATGACACTAAGGGCTTCGACGAAATTCCAGTTCCGGGAATCTGGCAGAACTATGGCTATGACAGCCATCAGTATACCAATGTCCGTTATCCAATTCCGCTTGATCCGCCATATGTACCACAGGAGAATCCTTGCGGAGCGTACGTACACCAGTTTGAATATAAGAAAGATTCCAAAGCACCAAAAGCATACTTGAATTTTGAGGGTGTAGATTCCTGCTTCTATGTATGGATCAATGGTGTCTATGTAGGCTACAGCCAGGTGGCTCATGCAACCAGTGAATTTGACGTGACCGATCATCTGAAAGAAGGAACAAACACTTTAGCGGTACTTGTCCTGAAATGGTGTGATGGAACTTATTTAGAAGACCAGGACAAATTCCGTATGACAGGAATTTTCCGTGATGTATATCTGTTAAAGCGACCAGAAAGTGTACTGTATGATTATTTTACCACTACATCTATAGGGGAAAATGGTGCAGAAATTGAAATTCGTGCGAATTTTCTTGGGGAGAGCAATGCAGCAGAAAATACTAAAATTGTAATCCGGAATCATGAGGGAAATACGGTGGCTACAGGTACATTTAAGAAATGTGACGATGAAAATTTTGCTTACAAAGCGGTATTAGATATCACAACCCCTGTACTCTGGAATCCGGAACAGCCATATCTGTATCAGGTGCTTTTCCTTTCCGAGAATGAGGTGATCATAGACCGTATCGGTATCCGTGAAATCCACTGTGAGGGAAGCGTAATCTATATTAATGATGTAAAAGCAAAATTTAAAGGTGTAAACCGTCATGACTCCGATCCGATAACCGGTTCCGCAGTAAATATGGAGCAGATAAAAAAAGATCTGATCATGATGAAACAGCACAACTTTAATGCAGTCCGAAGCAGCCATTACCCGAATTCTCCTTATTTCTATCAGCTTTGTGATGAGTATGGCTTATTTGTGATCGCAGAAGCTGATAATGAGAGCCATGGAACCCAGACACAGTACTTGAAAAATTCAGAGTGGGAAAATGTAGTTGAGCAGTGGAATAAAAGAATTGCAAATAACCCGGATTTCATTCCTGCAACCATGGATCGTACCAGACTTTGTGTGGAAAGAGAAAAAAACCGCCCATGTATTGTAATGTGGTCTATGGGTAATGAATGTGGATATGGATGTACCTTTGAGGAATCCCTAAAATGGACCAAAGAATTTGACCCAACCCGTCTTACGACTTATGAGAGTGCATTCTATCAGAGTACAGACCGTGAGTATGACTATTCCAATATTGATGTAGTTGGAAGAATGTACCCAGCTTTTTCTGAGATTGATGAATACATGGAAAAGAATCCGGATAAACCTCTTCTTCTGGTAGAATATTGCCACGCCATGGGAAATGGACCTGGAGACCTGGAGGATTACTTTGAATTGATCCAGAAGTACGACAGTCTTTGTGGAGGTTTCGTATGGGAGTGGTGTGATCATGCTATTTACAAAGGCCAGGCTGAAAATGGCAAGGGAATCTATTATTATGGAGGAGATCATAGCGAAGAAATTCACGATGGAAACTTCTGTATGGATGGACTGGTTTATCCTGACAGAACACCACATACCGGGTTAAAAGAATACAAAAATATATATAGACCGGCAAGGGTTCTTCACTATGATCAGGAAACTGGAGATATGGTTCTTCATAACTATATGAATTATGTTGATCTTAAAGATTATATTTATCTTATATATGAGGTGAGCGTTGACGGAGAAGTTGACTGTGTAGGACAAATTGAATTAGATGAAAGTATACCAGCTCATGAAGAAAAAACAATCAAACTTCCTGTTTCAATACCAGATAGTGGAAAATGTTACCTAAAAGTATCTTATTGTTTGAAAAATAATACTCAGATTTTACATTCGGATGAGTCTCTTGGATTTGATGAAATCCTTTTAAAGAACATAGATGGAAGAAATCAGAAAGCCATTGAACTTCTTGCTGAAATGGTTACTGATAATAGCTTTACTGTGGAAGAGTGTGACAGATACTTTACAATTCATGTAGGGCAGGAAAATACTTATCGCTTCAACCGACTGACAGGATTATTTGAAAGCATTACTGTAAAGGGAAAAGGACTTCTGACTCGTCCTATGGAATTAAATATCTGGAGAGCACCAACTGACAACGACCGGAAAATCAAATTAGAATGGATGAATGCTCATTATGAACAGAGCTATGCAAGAGCATATGAAACTTCCTGCATTACCAAAAATGGGAAACTACACATCTTAGGAACGTTAAGTGTTTCTGCACCTACCGTACAAAAAATTCTTGATGTGAAGTCAGAATGGATTATTACTTCGGATGGCGCAATCCAGGTAAAAATGGATGTAAAGAGGGATTTGGAATTTCCAATGCTTCCGAGATTTGGAATCCGTTTATTCCTTAACAGAGATTTTGACAACGTAGAATATTACGGAATAGGACCTGAGGAAAGTTACGTAGATAAGAGAAGAGCCGGCAGTCATGGAAAATATGATGCTAATGTACTTGAAATGCATGAAGATTACCTGCGTCCACAGGAAAATGGAAGTCATACCGACTGTGACTACCTTATCTTAAAAGGACAGGAAAATACTTTTGCAGCTGCAGGAGAAAGGACATTTTCCTTTAACGTATCCCCATATACTCAAGAGGAACTGACAACCAAAAGACATAGCTATGAATTACAGCCTTGTGGAAGTACGGTCGTGTGCCTGGATTATGTCCAAAACGGAATTGGTTCTAACAGTTGCGGGCCTGAGTTGTCAGAACAGTACCGCCTTGATGCAGAACAGTTCAATTTTGAAATTAAAATGATAATTAAATAATACAGAATAAAGAAGCTGCCAGCTTAAACGGAGCAGGCTATGGCAGCCATTTCCCAGAAGGGAATCCGAATGACTATTACTGTACTTGCTTCTCTGCCAATCTTCGCGCTATATCCATTCATGCAGAAGTATTTCTCAAAAGGAATTATGGTGGGTGCTGTAAAAGGCTGACTTTAATAATCCCTGGCATTCGATCATTATGACAGATGCCGGGGATTTGTGTATTACAAACTAAAAAAGTATGCTGCATATAAAATATTGACCAGATAGTTGCTGTAAAAATTTATCCATAAAAAATTCTGTAACAACAGAGTATGAATTGGAGTGCAAATTCCGGCTCATCTGAGCACGATATCCGTAAGCGCTTAGATCTTGGGTAGCTTTACTGTCTACGTTTTAAAACTCATAATGATAGTAAATAGATTTTTACTACACTCCGCTTGATAGGAGATAGAAATTTACTACATTTGGAGGTTTCATTATGAGTAAGAAACGTGCTCCAGGGCGTTCCCTGGACGAATGGATGGAACTGGTAACCGAATGCAGACAAAGTGGCCTGACAGATGCTGCATGGTGTAATGAGCATGGGATATCTCCCAGCTGTTTTTACAATGCAGTTACCCGTCTCCGCCAAAAAGCCTGTCAGATACCGGATCCAGCCCCCAAAGACAGCTCTCTTGACCTTACATCCCATAAACAGGATGTAGTCCAGATTGCTATAGAACCGGAGTCTTCTCCGGCAGGACTGATCCCAGATAATGGGAACAGACCTATGCACCTTGACAATTCACATACAATTGAAATCGAAGCAGACGGATTGCTTATACGAATGAGTAATGAAATCAAACCGTTACTTCTGTATGTTTCTGCCAATCACCTTCATCCGGAAGATTACGACCCCAAAATACTTTTTCTTCCGGATGACTCTATCTATAAAAAATGGTTCTTTATTAAATAGGCACATCCTTTGAAACAAATTATTCTCATGAGACGCATAATGTAGCTATTGCATTGTGCGCCTTTTCTTTTATCCCATGAACAGTTAATTCCAGTCAGATTGTCCTTTTATCAAGTTTTAAATGTTTTCTTACAAAAACAGACCATATTTACCAAAATCATACCTGTTTTTCTTTCCATGTCAGGCAAAAAAATCTCTGTTTTTCAATAGGGCTTTCCCTATTTTTGTGACCAAACTGGTTTATAATTGTATGCCCAAGCTAAAAACACTTGAATTTTTTCCATATTAAGTGACCAAGGCTGGCTTCTGATCCTATCGCAAGCTAAAAAAAGCCTCTTTTTCTATAATATTTCCAGCATGATTCTATATTCAAGCCGATTTCACAAACAAAGCTTGCGCTTCCCTTACCTCCTGTTATATAATAAAAGATACTGTTAACGGTCATTACTATCATTATATGGGAAATAGTTTTGCAATTTTCTAAATAAGGAAGCTGTTTCTCACTAAAAAAGTGACCAAACCCACTTTTTAGCCCCATAATGAGCTAAAAAATAGGGCTTGTTTTTACAGATTATCAACAAGCTCTAAATCAGACAGATATTCTATGGCAGCAATCTATGTTTTGCAAACTCTGCCGTCTTTATTGTAAGATATATACAAAAATACGAAAGGAAAACTATGAGAAAATTAGCACTTAGTGACGAAATATTACTTAGTGTTGACAAAGCAGCCCGCTACATTGGCGGTGAAGTCAACTCCATAATGAAGGATAAAAAAGAGGTGACCACCCGGGTCGCATTTTGCTTCCCGGATGTCTAAGACACGATTTTTTTACCTACTCCCTTTTAAAATCACTTAGTGCTATTTGCCGTTATTTCCTACCTTTTTATCTGTATTATTTTGTGTTAGTTCGTGTTATTTAAGCTTAAAAGAGATTCAATAACACAAAATAAGCCTTTGACAAAAGGCCATTTTTGACCACCTTTTGCAATCAATTTTCTGTTTCATACTTTCGGATCATGCCCTTTTATATGACAAAATTTGATATTTTTGTAAAAAACAGGTTTTTATGCAATCTGTCAGTTATCTAATAATACTTCTTATGGTTGCAGTTCGCTTTCCAGACGGCTATTGCTGGTATTTTCTATTGCACCTGTTCACTCATCATAAAAAGTATCTTGTAAAGGAATTCCATTAATGTTAAGATAGAATCAGATAAAAGTACTTTCACATTCATCAATCGAAAATGCCAGGAGGTGATTGCTGTAAATGGCTGATGAAAACACCCTATTAAACAGTGATTTAGAGTCACGCTACGAAAAATACAAAGGCATTATTAAGAATTTTACACTCATGAGTGATATATTTATGCGAAACGTGTTCAAGAAAAGAGAATGTCTGGAATATGTTTTGCAGGTCATTATGGAGAAACAAGATTTACACGTGATTGATCAGATAATCCAAAAAGATTATAAAAATTTGCAGGGACGCTCCGCAGTAATGGACTGCGTTGCCAGGGATTCCACAGGCAAACAATTTGATGTGGAAATCCAGCAGGATAATGAAGGAGCTTCCCCCAAAAGAGCCCGGTACCATAGTGGACTGATGGATATGAATACCTTAAATCCTGGACAGGATTTTGAGGAACTGCCGGAAAGCTATGTAATTTTTATTACCAGGGACGATATTCTTGGATATGGACTTCCCATTTACCACATTGACCGGCAGATCAAAGAACTGGAAGAGGCTTTTCAAGATGAAGCACATATCATATATGTAAATTCCAAGAAACAGGATGATACACAACTGGGAAGACTGATGCATGATCTACACTGTAAAAAGGCAGATGAGATGCACAGTCCGATTCTTGCAAAACGAGTATATGAATTGAAGGAGACGCAGAAAGGGGTGGAACTTATGTGCCATGAAATGGAGAAAATTTATAGTGAAGGAATGGAAAGTGGAGAGAAACGTGGTATAGAAATGGGCGAGTTAAAAGCCAAAAAAGAAACCATCCTTTCGCTGGCTGAAATGGGAATCCCAGTTGATAAAATTGCGAAAGCCGTAAATCTCAGCGAAAAAGATGTCCAGAAATGGATTGATGAGAATTTGTGCATAATGAAATAAGTAGGATAATATTGTTGATGGGCAGGTCTGTTTCGGGCTTGCTCATTTTTCAAAGAACTTACTAATCTTTCACAAAATGAAGATTTTTATAATGTACCCTATAAGGTGGACACAACAAGCCAAAGGGATTACTTGAAATGTTGATTACCGCTAGGGAAAATAATATATGAGCGCCACGCCAGAAGAAAAAAAGAAGCGGTTACATAAAGATTTTGATATTGCCATGACAGAAGAATTTGAGAGTGAGGTGAGAGACATGTGTAATCTAAGTAGAGCTCTTGTAGACCAGGGAATTGAGCAAGGAATGAAACAGGGAGTTGAAAAAGAAAAAATGTCCCTGGCCCAAATGATGATCGAGGAAAAAGAACCTGTCGATAAAATTTCAAAATATACAGGCTATGCCATCGACAAATTAAAGGAAATTGCATCGGCAATGGGACAGACACTTGTGTAACATATGATTTTATAGGAAGAGGCTGTCGGGAAATAGACAGTTCTAAGAGAGGGAGGGTGTGACTCATATAAACACAATTAACAAAATGAAATCAAAAATGTAGTGGGATTTGAGGAATCAAAACGACTTCCAGATGGATCGTTCTTGATTCCTTTTTCTTTACAAATCGGTTACGTTCGCAGTACTGAAATTAGTGTATAATTGTAATAGTAAAAATCACGCACAATAAAGAAATAATCGGGTTTGTGTAAAATGAAAGGAACATTATTATGAAAGCAAGAATACTGGTGATAGAAGATGAAATGGCAATCAATGATCTGCTTTGTATGAATCTGGAAGCTGCTGGTTATGAAACAGTAGGTTATCTGGATGGAAATGATGCAAGTGAAGGCGTCGTACAGGACCATGAATTTCAGTGCGCACTTGTGGATATTATGCTTCCGGGAAAGGATGGTTATACCCTTTTACCGGAATTAAAAAAGTTTGGTATTCCGGTTATATTTCTTACGGCAAAGGCTGATGTTACAAGTAAAGTAAAAGGGTTAAAAGACGGAGCCGAGGACTATATAGTAAAGCCTTTTGAAATGTTGGAGGTAATGGTGCGTTTGGAAAAAGTGTTAGATCGTTATGGAACGGCACCGAAACAGATTCAGATAGACGATGTCATAATTGATACCGTAAGTCACATAGTTACGAAAAATGGAGAAGAAATATATTTAAAACCTATGGAATATAACTGCCTTATGGTGTTCGTAAAAAACCCAAATAAAGCACTTACCAGAAGCCAGATCTTGCAGGAACTGTGGAAGGAGGAATTCTGCGGAGAAACAAGAACTGTGGATGCACACGTTGGACGCATCAGAAAAAAACTAAGCTGGCAGGATAAAATCAAAACCATTCCTAGAATTGGTTATCGACTTGAGGTGGATTTATGAAGCTATTTACAAAAATTTTTTTACAGGTAATCTGCGTGGTGCTTCTGCTGTCATCTGGAATTTTTTTCTATACAACTTACAGGTGGAAAAATCAGAGCATACAGAATATCAACAGTTATGAAAATAGCAGGTTTCAAACAAATATTTCTAAGTTTGAAAACATGCTAATGCGGATTAAAAGTAAAACACAGGACACTGATGATAAAATCCGGGAAAAAATGATTATTTATGCTTTTCGTCAGGTATTCCACGACAGCGCCGTTTTATATCAGGATGGAAAAGAACAATATAATGGGACAAAATATGAGTTTGATCTGCAAAATATCAGAAACCTAACAAAAAACAAACATGATGGATTCGAAAATGACATCTATTGTGATAAACCACTGATCAGCAAAACAAATGGCAACGTATTTTTGCTCTTTTATTTTTCCAGTTACAGTTCTACAGACATGAACTATCAGATTGTCACCTACAAAGATATTACCAGTGTACAAAAACAGAGTCAGACACTGTTTTATCAGGCAGGAGGGTTTACCCTGTTTCTGGTTCTGTTTGTTGGCTTTTTCCTGTTTTTGACTTTGCGGAAAATTATGGAACCGCTCACAAGGCTAAAAGAAGCGGCTGTTTCTGTGGCAAATGGAAATTATGAGATAAAAGTGCCATCAGAAGGAAAAACGGAACTGGCACAGGTTGGGAAAAGCTTTAATCTTATGACAGGTAAAGTGAGGGAGCAGATTGAAAAGCTTTCTTCCGTAAACCAGGCACAGAGACAGCTGCTTGGAAGTTTGGCCCATGAATTAAAGACACCGATGACTGCAATCATAGGATATGCAGATACACTTCTAACGGTACGCCTATCTCCCAAGAGGCAGGAGATAGCGCTTGATTATATTAGAAATGAATGCCGAAGGCTTTCCAGGCTTTCAGTGAAAATGCTGGAACTTACCGGATTATATGAAACAGGTGAAGCAGAATTTGTTCCAGTGGAAGTTCAGATGAATCAATTTCTGGAAGATGTAAAAAAACTTGTTACTTACAAGCTTCAGGAGAAAAAAATTTGTCTTGAAATACATTGTAATCCAGAGGAGCTTAGAAAAACTTTTGATCCGGACCTTATGATGAGTGCAGTGACAAATTTTATTGATAATGCAGTCAAGGCTTCCGATGAGAATTCAAAAATCGTACTGGAGGCAACCCAAAATCATTTATCTGTTCAGGATTATGGGAAGGGAATTCCAAAGGAGGATCTGAAAAGAGTAACAGAAGCTTTTTATATGGTCGATAAATCTCGTTCCAGAGTAAAGGGAAGTGTTGGGCTTGGTCTTGCGCTATGCCAGAAAATTGCAGATATACATGGATTCCAGCTGGAAATTACAAGTCATCTGGGAAAAGGAACGATCATATCTGTTTTATGGTAAATAATTGGAATTTACAGAACAGTTACAACTTGCGGAAGATTTGGTGTAATAAAAGATGCTATACTTGTGGACATAAACAGGAAGGAGAATTTATCCAACATGAGAAAAAACATAAATAAAATTGTAGGATTAACACTTTGTATAGGAATGCTCACTGGATGTGCCCATACCCCGGAATCTTCCCTTGTAAAACCAAAAGGAAGCAAGGCAGAAGATGCTTATACAGAAGCTGAAAGCGTAGATATGGTGAAGGAGGACTCTTCTGAAAATACAAAGGATAAGAACACAGCGGTAAGAACAACTATTCGAGACCTGCTCAATGCTCCGGAAACTTATAAAAGTCAGACTACAGATGACAGTGCAAAACTTGTAGTGAACACGGATGCCACCGTAGAAATACCGGATGTAGAAAAGATATCCGCAATTTCTGTCACGCCTGCAGAAGTTACACAGGATCTTCTTGACCGTATTACAGATGCCTTTTTCTCAGAGGCAAAGCTGTATACATCGGATAGCTATTATACCCAGACAAAGGATGAAATCAAAAAAACGTTGGATGAACTAAAAGAAGATGTAGCAAACGGAAATCTGGATCCCTATAACTATGGAACAGATGAAGATGGAAATTATATTTATGACATTTATGGAGAAATTGAGATGTATGAGCAAGAATATGAGTCTGCTCCGGAAACGAAGACTCTGGTAGAAGGAAGACCTGTTGCAGGCTCCCATGAGACAGAAAATGGTACTGCGGAAAATGAATTCTCCGGTGTTGCACAGATGCCGGATGGATCGGAATATTTTTACAAGACATCTTCCTCCGGATCCGATACCTTATCTGTCAAAATCCGAAAAACGGCAAAATCTGGCGGGGAAAAGTTGCCTGCGGACACGACCTGGTCTGAGTATACTTCTTTCAGTGAAGGAGAAAAACCTACTGAGGAGTCCATTGGGATTTCATTAGATGAAGCAAAAAAAATGGTACAGGAAAAAGTAGATAAAATGGGGATTACAGATCTGCAGTTTTCAGACTGGAGTTATGCATTGTGCAATAATCTTGAAGAGGATAATAGTTTAAGTAATCTTGGAAGCGGATATGCGATTTATTACACACGTACTATAAACGGTGTTCCGATTACTCAGACAATGGCAGATGGCGGTGCTTTGGAAGATATGGACAGCACTATGGAAACCTGGTCTTATGAAAGTCTTTATTTCTTTGTCGATAAAGATGGAATTGAAAGCATGTCTTATTCAAACCCTTATACCATAGGAGAGACAAAAACAGAAAATTTAAACCTTCTTCCATTTTCTGAGATTATGAAAACATATGAAAAAATGATGGTAGTAACCAATGCAGATAATATGGAATATGAAAAATCAAGAGTTTATGACATTGACCGGATTGTTCTGGGCTATGCCAGAATTTATGAACCATCCACAGATCCGCATACAGGTCTTCTGGTTCCCGTTTGGGATTTCTTTGGAAGCAGAAAAGTGGAAGGTGACTATGATGGGAATAGTTACTCGGACATCACAGACTATCCAAGCTGGAGCTTCCTTACCATTAACGCCGTGGATGGCAGTATTATAGACAGGGATCTGGGCTACTGATATGAAGCAGGTACTTGGAATTGTACATTACAATTTCTTTGGCTATTTTCGAAATCCAAAAGTCATTTTTACCTTCCTTCTGGAATTTGTACTTAGCTTTCTTCTCACTGGAAGAATCATGGTTGTTATGGAAAACTATGATACACCGGTACAGGCCGTAGAGCCATTTCTTTGGACCTTTGGGGATGGAACAGCAGTACTGCTCAGTTCTCTTCTGTTGCTTCTGCTGTTCTCAGACCTGCCAAAGATGACACCAGTTACTCCATATCAGTTAATTCGAACAACAAAGAAAAAATGGCTTTTGGGACAGTTTATTTATATTATTCTTGTGACTGCTCTTTATACAGTATTGATGCTGCTATTTACATCTGTACTGTGTATGAAGGACAGTTATCCGGGCAACCTGTGGAGCGAGACTGCTGCCATGCTCGGATATTCTGAACTGGGGAAAAACTTGCAGGTCCCCTCTACAGTAAGAGTCATGGAGAGTATCTCTCCGTATGGCTGTATGCTGCAGGTTTTTCTCCTGTTATTCTGCTATTCCCTGACACTTGGTTTTGTGATCCTTGTTGGAAATCTTTATAAAGGAAAAACAAAAGGCATGGTGTTTGGACTACTTTATAGTGTATTTGGATTTTTACTGGAACCCAGTGTGGTAGCCGCAATTTTGCATAAGGAAAAATATGAAATGTATCAGGTGAATGTACTGATCTGCTGGATCAGTCCTTTGAACCAGGCTGTATATGGAAAACATAACCTTGGCTATGATCCATTACTTCCGACCATCTGGCAGTCCTGTATGTTCTTCGCAGGTATTTTATTTGTTCTTATGGTTCTGGCACTTCGCAGGATGAAAAAATATCCCTTTGAATTTCTGGGAGAAAAAACATAATCAGAAAGGGAAATATCTATGCGGGTAGAAACAAAACGTATGCTTCTTGGCAGAAGTTTCCTGGCGGCATGGTTGATTGCCTGCTTTTCTATCGCAGCAGGTCAGACTTATCCAAGTTTGAAAAAAGCATTAACATGTGGAACTTTTATCAGCCTGCTGGATGGTTCATTGAAAAGTCAGATGGTATCTTTTGCCATCCCTGTGGCTGCGGTACTGCCGTGGAGTGATTCTTTTTTACAGGAGTATAAAAGTGGATTTTTAAAAGCTGCATTTCCCAGGACAAACCGCAGGCTATATGTGGAAGGAAAAGTCTTTTCTGTTATGACATCTGGATTTTTAGTCTGGATATTTGCTATAAGCACCATACTTCTTGTTAATTTTGTTATATTTTATCCTATGGAAGCAAAAGGCAGTTTCCCAAAGGAACAGTTTCTGGAGCTGCTTATGAAAGCTCTTAGGATGGGACTGGTCGGAAGTATTCTAAGCACTTTTGGTGGAATCTGTGGTACCTTATGGAATTCAGCTTATATGGCATATGGGATTCCTTTTGTCAGCTATTATTTTGGAATTATACTTCATGAACGCTATTTCAAAGACCAGATCTGGTTTTACCCAGTGGAATGGATTCTGGCAGATGGAAACTGGGGAACGGATAAAGCGGGATTGTGGTTATTTCTGCTATTATTTTTATTGGTGTTAATGGGAATTTTTGGAGGTGTTTTAAATGGAAAAGTGGAAGAAATCTGAATTTCAAAATACCTGTGTGAAAATAGAACACGTAACCAAAAGGTTCGGGGAAGATCTGGTATTAAAAGAAGTAAATCTTACCTTAAAGGTGGGACAGGTTTACGGCGTTGTAGGAAATAATGGCTCTGGCAAAACAGTACTTATGAAATGTATCTGCGGATTCCTTCCTGTTACCACAGGCACCATCCGTGTTTTCGGAAAAGAAATTGGTCGTGATGTAGATTTTCCGGAAAGCCTTGGTGTCATCATTGAGACGCCTGGCTTTCTTACCCAGTATACCGGTGTAAAGAACCTGGAAATACTGGCAGATATGAAAAGAATGATTTCAAAGGCAGATATCCGCCTGATTCTAAAAAAAGTAGGACTGGATCCGGATATGAAAAAGCCGGTTGGAAAGTACTCTCTTGGAATGCGGCAACGCCTTGGGATCGCACAGGCCATTATGGAAGATCCTCGCTTCCTGATTCTGGATGAACCATTTAACGGTCTGGATAAACACGGCGTGGCAGAGATCAGGGAACTTTTGCTTGATTTAAAGGCAGCTGGAAAAACCATTTTATTGGCAAGCCATAATGATGAGGATATCCGGATTTTATGTGATCACGTATATGAGATGGATGGCGGAGTTTTAAGAGAAAGGACAGCCTGAAAATGGGAAAAAAATTTGTGAAAACCACATTCGCAATATTAAGTTTCATGATGCTTCTGCCGACATCTGTTTTTGCAGAAGATGCAGGGAATATGGAAGCTGCTTTTGTGGGAGAGTCTGTTCTGGAAGCAGATCAGTCAGCTTCTTATAGTGATGCAGACAGTACATTGCCTTTTGAAGAGGAAAAAAACAATCCTACAGATGAGAAGATTCCGGAAACTGAGGAACAGACTCCTGAAAAAACGGATTCGGAAAATCAAAATTCTGACCTGGATGGATTTATATCAGGAGACGCTTCTGCTGAGGACGAAAAGAAGACAATCCATGTCATAATAGAAAATGGAAATACTGATACAGATAATGGAACACAGATTACAGATCCTGTTATAGATAGTGGGGATTATTCTGCTGGAGAGTATAGTGGAGGCGGTTCTTCTGCCAGCTCGTCTGGTGAGAAAATACTACATAAACCGCAGGTTCTTTTAGAGGATAACAATCTTTCCGGACAAAATCTAAAAGCAGGCTCTGTCACAGAAATGTCACTGACATTCCGGAATAAAAGCCGTAGCCAGAATGTATTTGGTCTAAAGATTTCTATTTCTGCGGATACAAAGGGAATTGAATTTGAGAGAAACTCTTTTTATGTTCAGAGACTGACTCCAGGAGAAGCAATTACCCTGAAGCAAAAGGTCACTATAGCAGAGGACTGTACTCCAGGTCAGGCAACAGTTTCTTTTTCTCTGGATTACGAAGATTCAAAAGCGACGGGAGCGACAGGTACAGAAACGCTGTCCTTTCAGATCACTCAGCCGGCGCGTGCAAAACTGGAAGCTTCTGATATTCCTTCCGTTTTATATACCATGGATACGGTAGAAATTCCGGTGAAAGCAATGAATCTTGGAAGGGATAAGATATATAATGCAAGTGTCCGGCTGGAAGCAGACGGATTGAACCCAAAAGAGTCCGCTTTTTTAGGAACATTAGAAGCTGGAACCGCAGTACAGGGAAGTCTCCGTGTGTATGTAAAAGGAAAATCAGAAGAAGATGACGGTTCTTTTCCTGGCAGGATTACCGGAAAACTGATTCTTACTTATGAGGATGCAGCCGGCAATTCCTATGAGGAAAGTACAGAGTTTGAGTCTGAGATTAAAGAAGCTAAAATCCAGTCTTTAAAAATAGAGGATGACCAGGAAGAAACAAACAGCTGGTGGTATTCCGTTATTGCAGTTATTGCAGTACTGCTTGTTTCTGTGATTCTACTTCTTTTGGGTAAGCTTCATAAGAAAAACATACTTCTGGAAGAAACCAGAAAGGTGGATGCCCATTGAAAAAGAATAGAATAGACAGTTTTACCTGTTTTGTAGGTTTTCTTCTGATATTGGCATTATTTTTCTCTATAAAGCTTTTTGCAGGAATACAGGATGGGAAAAAACAATACTCGGCACTGGTTTCCCTTGGAGACCTTACTTATGATGATGATTTTTTGAAAAAGGCCCAAAAAATAGAAGGGATAAAAGAGATATGGCCCGTTGTGGAAATTCCAGTAACCATCAAGATTGAAGATTATACGGAAACAGCCACCTTTTTAGGAATCGATCTGAATGCGTTTGGAGAAAATCCAGAGCAGAATGATTTAGGAAATACACCGGTGTTGTTGCTTGGAAGTAAAGCATTGCAAAACATGAAAGACTCAAATAATCATTCCATTTCAAAAAAACAACAGGAAAAATTCCTGCAAATGGGAGAAAATCTAACCATTTCTTATGCACTTTCTGAAAATACAAAAGAGCTTTCTGGCGCGGCAGATTATCCGGTATCCTTAACTGGACACGAAGAAAATGAACAGCAAACTGTTTATCTTCCATGTAAAGTAACTGCCGTAACGGAAAATGAAGATATCTATATTCCTTTATCACAGGCGCAGGAGCTTTGCAGTGAGATAGGTGAGCCGCTTAAAATTACAAAAATTTATTTGAAAGTGAATGGAAAAATGAATCTGGAGAAGGCAAAAAAATTATTTGAATAAGGTATTCTTGCAAAATTAATTTGTATCAATCTCTGGTATTCATTTGACTAACTATTGTATTTTGTGCATGTTTTATGTAATTTTATCCATGTACTTATTTAAAAGAAAAGTATATACTTTATTCTTGTAAATAAAAGTATTTTATTCCCCTAAGGCTTGCTCCATTGTCTGCATGACAGGCAATGGAGGCCTTCTTCCAACGTATTAATCATAATAAATTGGTATTTTTGTAAATTGTACCATATAATGGAAAACTGTTAGATTGTGATCTTTTAGATACAATTTAGCAGTTTTTTATATGATGGAAATCCAATACAAAAAACCACTTTTTCATGCTATACTTCATTTATGAATTATAGCAAGATCAACACCAATAAAAAGGTCTGGGCTGTCTTGCTTAATTTGATATTGCAGGGAAGTCAAATGCAATGCGGTACTTCCGTATTTGCCACGCTGAAAACTTTTGAGCCTTCGCTCCGTCATATAATTAAACAATTCGCCTTGCTGTATTTTCTGCAAAGTTCGTTGTAGGTAATGCGATTTTTTTATTCAAAAACAATACCCACTCTCGTTTCTGTTTTAGGAAAGAATGTAATTTATAGTAAATGAGTAGAAATTGCGATTGGTTTTTGATATAATAATGGACAGATAATTTGTTGTTATGTTTACTTGGAAATCCATTTGAATTGAATCTTGGTGGTCATCAAAGGACGGTATCGGAAATAATAAATCATTTTAAGGATACTCCACAGTTGGAATTAACCGTGATTACAACCAACTGTTCATTGAAAGAACTAACTGCAAACCATTTATGTTCAAACATTACCATATATGAAATCCCTATAAAGAAACAATGGTTGGAAAATCAGGACTTGCTATACAATAACAAGGATTTTTTATATAAAACTATAAAAAATATTTATGAAAATATAGAACAGCCAATAGCACTGGTACATTCTACCTATTGGATATCCGGCTTGTTAGCCAGTCAATTATGCAGTGATCATCATTTAATACAGATTCATTCTGTAATCAGTACTTCCTGTGAACGAAAAAGAAATGGGTTTCCCCCTGTTTCTTCCCATCAATATGAAAGCGAACAGTTTTTTTTGCCAAAAGTAGATTGTATTCTTTCAATTGCAGAGTCGGAATATGAGTTGTTGGTAAAAGAATATCATATTGAACCACATAAAATTATTGTTATAGGCAGAACTGTTGCAGACTGTTTTTTGCATCCGTCGCACCTTCCCTCAGGAAATCTGGGACAAACGCGCTCTGTTAATTACAATGCAATGGATTTACAGGGCACTGAGTGGTGGATAAATGGAGCGTTCTGCTATATAGGAAGAATCGTCGATCAGAAGGGGGTTAAAGAAATAATTCTCGCCTGGGAAATTCTGTATAAGAAATACCTGAATCTGACACCTCCCATGTGGTTTATTGGCGGTACTGCTGAAGATATCAGTAAGTATCGCAGAATAATAAAAGAATATGTACCAGATCTTGAAACATATGAACAGCAGCACAAAATATATTGGTGGGGATTCTTATCTGATGCAGGAATTTCTAACGTGTTACTCAAATGCAGTGTATTGATTATGCACTCTGCTTTTGAGCCTGGAGGAAGAGTGATTCTGGAAGCAATGTCTTCAGGAAAGCCAGTTATAGCGACTTATTCTGGCTTTGGAAACAATTATGTACAGGATTGGTATAATGGTTTTCATGTGGAGTATGGAGATTTCCAGAAACTATCCCGATATTTGGAATTGTTTATAACCAATCCGTATTTGTCAAATATGCTTGGGATCAATTCCAAAAGTCTTTTCAGAAAAATAAACCGGAATTGGGATTATTTCCGAAAAATATCTGATTTATATTTTGGTTTTGGAACAAGCCAATACACCTATAAAGGTAATTTATTTTATAAAAAAATGCAGCCACAGTATCCTAATCTGATAGATGCATTTCCTTACAACGATATAAAAAATGATATTTCAGATATTAGTACTGAATTTTATATAGAAGAAGCTTCTATTGTTCCTATGGAAAATAACCAAAGTTATTTATGGAAAACACCTTGTAAAGTAATCAAACAGTATTATAATCGTTTTAACTATAAACAGGAATGGAATACATATGATCCTAAGCAGGTTATTCCGCTTATGTCTCTTTATGACGCTGCGGTTTTTTCTTCCTCCCTTACAGGATTTTTACCAATTACCGAACGTTCTGATGTGCTGTTTTCTTATATTATGCCTGCTGGAAGAGTATTAACCAATGACGAAAGTCTAAAAGAGATGCCCTTATTGCTGAAAAAGCTTAGGGAACCGTATACGGAGACATCGTACGATGAGACTGATTTATCAGAAACAAACAGTAAATTTCAATTTCAACATAAATATTATACAATACAGGCTCTTGTAAAAGAATTAAATACTGCGATGGAAAATCACCCCATATTTAATGCTTCTGAGGTTAACTGCACAAAGAGCATATTTAACAAAATTACACATATTCGCACCCAGATCCCGTCCAAATATGGGATGAATTATGGAAAAAGCATATTGAACCATATTGTACAGTCCAATGTGCAGACTTTCCTTCTTCCAAGTTGTGACATTTATTTTGGAGAAACAGGTATTGATGAGGCTTATACCTATATGGAGTATTATGGGGATAGCATATTAGAACCTCTGAATTCGCAGAAACTTCAATTAATAGATAATACTGTTCTGTTATGGATTGGCGTTTTATTGATAGAGCAATATATTGAGAATAAGATATTACATAAAAAGTGCAAGATAGAATTATCCTCTATTTCGAATTTTTATGATGGTTTTTTTGAAACTGTCCTGTTATTAATATGAAATAACAGGACAGTCCCTTAACATTTGATCATAAAATTTCCATCCACATAGTAATAAGTCTTTTTCAATTCTGAAACTAAAGAATGAGAGATAAAGTATTCGAATTCTTTTGGCAAAACTCCAATATCTGTCTGCGTTACCTTTTCGATTATCTTGGTATATTCAGTTTGATCATTTTTATATAGGATCCTCAGCATGAGCAAAATGGAAACAATTTCTTTATCAGTAAAGAAGTCCGTATATGCTGTTTTATTATCAGCTGCAAAAATATGTTTAAACTTATCTTGTTTGGAGCTATAATATCCCAAGATGATTTCTCTGGCATGCATAACGGCTTCAGATTTATTTTTTAATTCCAGATTGATCAGTGCCAGATTTGTTTTTGCTATCCAGCGGTAGGTTTGATGCTCTGTACGATCCTGTAAACCGGCAGCTTCATTAAATGCCTCGATAGCTTTTTCCCATTCTTTTTTTGCCCAGAAAAATTGCCCTAGTAAATTATAAGACCGGCTTAATTCAACATATAGGTTATTCTGATAAGCCTTTCCGCACAGATCTAATAATTGCCTGATATCTGTCATTTCTTTGGAATAAAATAGAACCGTTAATTCATTAAATTCCAGGTGAATTTGATCTTCCAAGGATAAAGCTTCTTTATATGTTTTTAAAATATCTATGTTTGCTTTAGCTTTTTTGAAGTTTCCCCTATTGATACTGATTGCTAATAGGTGATCGTAATAGCTGTATTTCAGAAGCATATTTTCCGGGAACCTTTTTATTCCCCGTTTAAGACTAAGAATACAGCAGCTCATTCCATATTGATGTTTTATGCCAATGGCGCGGATGTGGCGTAATTGGGGTTCTATTGTTCTCAGTTCGTCCGTCTGCCTTATAAGTGCCTGATACTGCCCCACAGCCAGGTAATATTTTGCCTGTAGCAAATAATACCATTTCATTTGTTCAGGAGAAATTTCAGCAATTAAAGAAAGGTTATGTAATTCACGAAACCAAGTTTGCAGCAAATCACTATGGAAATCACATAATTTTAGGCAACAGTAAGATGACATTAGAAAAATGTCAAATAATTCTGAAACGGAAAAATCATTTTCCATTAAATTATATACATCTTTTAATAAAGATTGAGCAAGTACATAATCTTCCTGAAACAATAGATTCGAGATAACTTCTTTCCATTTTTCTCCCAGGTATTGCCTATTTTCCAGGAAAATTGCCAATTGGATTTTTTTTATAGTTTTACAAAATTTGTCAACAGATAATAATTCAATTTTATCAAAAAGCATTGTATAAATTTCATGCTGCCTGTACGAGGAAAGAAAAGCCATTTGCTGTAAAGGACCTAAATAGAACATATGTCTGATCTGGATGTTACCATTTTGAAATTGAAATAACTTCGTACGGATCAGACCTTCCTTTACAGAATAATTATTACATATAATCTTTAAATCGGATTCGGGAAGCTTTCCCTCCATCAAGCCAATCATGCAAGCCAGATTCTGAACCTCTATTTCGGATTCTACTATTATTTTTTTGACATATTCGAGGGAAATACTTTGAAGATATTTCTGATTTTTATATAATCTTGGCATATCCAGAGTGCAATGCTAGCAATATAGTGTCAACTTAAAATCGTTATGATTCTGCTTATTTAATTTCGCTCCTTGAAAACTAAAT